>JADGDF010000122.1 GCA_016745055.1 Thiotrichaceae bacterium
TCATACTCGTTCTCCTAAGTTTACAAAACTTGTTCTTTCTTATATCCTCCTTTTCGCAAAATACCATCTTAAATTCCGTGATACAACTCTATTGAAAAATTGGAAAAGAAGTTAGATATAAAATTTGAACCTAATTTTTTAGAAAAAATATCGTGGAGTACAACATACACGCAATATGAACTAAATGATAAAGAAAATGTTATTAAATTACGTTTACATCGTTTAAATTTACAAGAGATACCACTTGAAATATCTCAATTGCAAAATCTATAACAATTATATTTAAGCTATAATCAATTAAATCAATGGACAATAGAAATGGCTAAATTACATAATTTACAAAAACTAGGTTTAAGTGCTAATCAAATAAACGTGTTACCAATAGAAATTTCTTATTTAGAAAATTTGGAAGTACTAGGATTAAATGCTAATCAATTAAGTATATTCCCTTTAGAAATTGCGCAGTTAATAAACTTGCAATATTTGCATTTAGATGAAAATAAATTAACTATGTGGCCTGCGGAAGTAGCACAGTTACAAAATATAAAAAAATTAAGTTTGATTAACAATCAGTTAGAAGAATGGCCAGTAGAAATGGCTTTAATAAAAAATCTACAAAAATTATATTTAATGAACAATAAACTTAGGGTATGGCCAGTGGAAATGGCGCAGTTGAAAAACTTGCAAAAGTTATATTTAACTGGTAACGAACTTACCACATGGCCAGTAGAAATGACTTCATTAGGTATAGAAACATATTGGGGATGGAAGAATAAGAACGGGATTTTTCTAGGAGATAATCCCTTTAAAAACCCTCCCCCCGAAATCATCAAACAAGGCAATGCAGCAATCATTGAATACTTTAAAGCGGGTCAACAACAGAAACCTTTAAATGAAGTCAGAGTGTTGTTAGTGGGAGACGGTGGAGCAGGCAAAACCTCTCTGGTAAAACGTTTATCGGAAAAAGAATTCGATCCTCATGAATCTCAGACCAAAGGCATCAATATTAACGAATGGGAGGTGGTGGATGTTACCCATTGTGACGTTGAAACTGGCCAAGAAATGATTAAAACTCACTTATGGGATTTTGGTGGTCAGGAAATCATGCACGCCACCCATCAATTTTTCCTCTCCAAACGTAGCCTTTACATCCTCGTACTTGATGGCCGCAAAGATGAAAAAACTGAATATTGGCTCAAATACATTGAAAGCTTTGGCGGTGACTCACCCATTTTAATTGTACTCAACAAAATCGATCAAAATCCAGCATTCAGGTTGAATGAATCATTTTTGCAAGAAAAATACCCTAGCATTCAAGATTTTCACCGACTTTCCTGTGAAACAGGTGAAGGTGTTGACGAATTCCGAACCGTTTTTCAACACGCCCTCTGCGAAGTGGAAATTCGCCAAGCCAACTGGCCACACACCTGGTTTTATGTCAAAACAAAGTTGGAAAACTTAGAAGAACCGCACATTGACTACAAACACTATACGCAAATTTGCCAAAACGCCAACGTAGATACGCCCAAAGCCCAAGAAACATTACTTAATTTCCTTTGCGATTTAGGTATTATGTTCTACTTCCAGGAACATATTTTAGACAACACCCACGTATTAGAACCCAAATGGGTCACAAAAGCCGTTTACAAAATTATAAATTCAAGACAAGTTGCTGATACGCAAGGCATTTTATACCTCAATGAATTGGAAGACATTTTACAACCCACAGAATCGGACGATTACGACTACCAACGTCCACATCACGTTTACATCGTGGGACAGATGAAAAAATTTGAACTGTGTTACGAATTAAATCCACAAAGTGTACTTATTCCTGATTTGTTACCCGTGCAACGACCAGATTTCGACTTTGACACAGAACAAGCGTTAAAATTTCGCATTGATTACCGATTTCTGCCTCGTTCCGTCATGCCACGCTTTATTGTCAACATGCATCAAGACATTCAAGACGATTTATGCTGGCGCACGGGCGTTATTCTCAAAGACAATGAGTTCAAAGCCGCCGCACTGGTAATTGCTGACAATGAAGACAGACATATTTCCATTGCCGTCACAGGTGAACAACGCCGTGATTACTTTGCTATCATCCGCAAAACCCTTAATACCATTCACAATAGCTTTGAAATTGAAAAATTAGGCATTGATGAAAGAGTGTGTTTGCCTGATGATCCAAAATTGGATGTTAGCCTTCAGCATTTACACAAGTTAGAAAGCATGGGTGAAAGTAACTACATTCCTGAAGGCGCAAATAAGCCTTATTCAGTCAGAGCATTGTTGGGTACAGTAGACACTAAATTTGAGCAAATGATTCAACAGCTTCAAGGTGAGAAAAAAGAAGATTTCTCATTTAATACATCTGTTTCATTAGGCTTGTTTGGGCCTTCTTTTTCTTTTAGCTTACCCACCTGGAAAAAGATATCTCAATATTTACGTAATAAATTCAAAGGTAAAAAAGATAATGAAGAAAAGTAATAGACGTAGGATGCATCATACTATTTTTTATGGTACCAAATGGGTGTTCTGCCAAGGACGCACGAGTTTTCTGTGTTTGCGCTTCTTTATCCGCAAACGGTACCAAGATACCTCATCTATTTATATGCTTACGTTATACATTAGAGAGCTTCTTTTACAGCCTCAAAGCTTGGTAACGAGAAAAAATCTTTACTAAATTCCCGCACTTTTAATCACACCCTTTACCAAGTCACTGCTTGAAAAATATGAGGAATGAGGTACACTTAAAGGCCATTTCTTTTTCTTTATTTTGTAGATTCTGATATAAGCTAATAAGTGGTAGGAGAATCCAATGTAGTCTTTTTTGCTTTTTGGCATGATAATCCAACCAAAGGAGGCTGTTATGTTGCCAACCAAGTACACATTCGTCATTACAAGTATTCTATGCCTGTTAATGATGCAAGTATCTGCAGGTCGTTTTTCAGACAATGAATTACGGGGGACTGAATTTACCGATCCTAGTGTTATTTTTGATATGTCTGAAGAATGGCAAAATCAACCGATTAAATACTCTGATTGGGCTGAAAAAGCTGATTTGGCTGTTTCTTTAGATCAATTCCTTTATCCATTTATGTTACCGGCTGTCCAAAAATATGCCAAAGAAAATAAAGTCAATATTGCTATTCAGGAAGGTACTTGCGGTACCTCAGCTAAAGCGCTTAAAGATAAAGAAGCTGATATTACTGGTTTTTGCTGCCCAGCTGCTGAAACGGATCGCTTTCCAGGGTTAAAATTCCATACTGTTGGTATTGCTTCGCTGGCCCTGTTAACTCATCCTAGCAATAAAATAACCGATGTCACTTACGAAGAAGCTCAAAAAGTTTTTCGAGGGGATATTTACCGTTGGTCTGAATTGAAAACGGCTGAAGGTAAAAAAGGGGCAAGAAAACCGATTCGTGTTATTGGCAGACCCCATTGTAAATTGCGCCCAGGCCATTGGCGATTGTTACTTAAAAACGAAGATGAGTTTAGTCCACGAATGCAAGAGGTCAGTGCCATCGAAGATATGATGTCAGAAGTAGCAAAAACAGCAGGCGCCGTAGGTTATGAAACGTTGTGGAGTTTAAAGCAACATGCACAACAAAAAGTGAATACATTAGCGATTAATGGTATTAAACCCAGTGAAACCGATAAGATTACTAAAGGCGAATACCCAATTTATCGTGTTTATAACGTAACAACTTGGGAAGCGGATAGTACTAAAAATGAAGCCGCACAAAAATTAGTGAAATACTTGATTGACCAAATGGAATATATTGACCCCAAATATGGAGTTGTACCTGTTTCAAAACTGCGTGAGGCTGATTGGAAGTTCAAAGATAATGAGCTTATCGGAGAGCCTGATTAATTTTAGAAGTCAGAATTCAGTACAAATATTGACAAGCAAAAATATAGTTTTGCAGTATTTTTCTGACTTCTGACTTAAAATATAGGAGCCAATTAAATGAAAATGGACTGGTTGATTGTCGGTGCAGGCTTTACAGGCTGCGTTTTGGCAGAACGTATTGCAACTCAGCTCAACCAAAAAGTATTACTCGTTGATCAACGTAACCATATTGGCGGCAATAGTTATGATACCTATGATGAAAAAGGTATATTAATTCACCAGTATGGTCCGCATATTTTTCACACCAATGCACAGCATGTGTGGGATTATTTAAGTCAATTTACTACTTGGCGTTATTACCATCACCGAGTATTAGCAGTTGTAGATGGCAAGCAAGTCCCTGTACCTTTTAATTTCAATAGTTTATATGCTTTATTTCCAACTAAATATGCCGATAAATTAGCAAAAAAATTGATTGCAAAATATGGTATGGATGTCAAGGTACCGATTTTAAATATTCGAGAATCAGAAAAAAATGGAGATTTAAAATTTTTAGCAGACTTTATCTATGAAAAAGTATTCCACCATTATACACAAAAGCAATGGGGCTTAAAACCTGATGAATTAGGTGCAAGCGTGACTGCCCGGGTGCCAATTTATCTAAGTCATGATGATCGTTATTTTCAAGATCCCTACCAAGGTATGCCGCAACATGGGTATACAGCCCTTATAAATCGCTTGTTAGCGCATCCCAATATTAAAATTTTGTTAAATACACAATATCAAGAAATTGCTGATGTCATAAAGTATAAGAAAATGGTTTATACGGGACCAATTGATGAATTTTTTGATTACATGCATGGTGATTTACCTTATCGCAGCCTACATTTTAATTTTGTTCATACCGAGCAAGAACACCACCAATCTGTAGCAACAGTAAATTATCCCAATGATTTTGATTTTACGCGCATTACTGAATTTAAACATTTAACAGGACAAAAAGCCTACGGTAGTACGTATGCAGTGGAATATCCGCGAGTCTATTTGAAAGGAGAAAATACTCCTTATTATCCAATTCCTAGGGAAGAACATAAGGCGTTGTCTCACCAATACAAACTTGAATCTGAAAAAATGAAGGACAAAGTAATTTTTGCAGGTAGATTAGGCGATTATCAATATTACAATATGGATCAAGCGGTGGCAAGGGCGTTACATTTGTTTGAAAAGGAAGTTGTAAAAACTTAATTTTTTGAGCTGGATGAATTTGCAGTTCCACCTGTAACGTTAAGGAACAGGTTACAAACTCATTCTCTCTAACACCAACGACGCTGAAATGATTGGCTATGAAATATCAACAGTATCTAAAGTAAACACCATAATTTTTTCCAATCAAATGCAGAACCAGGATCAGTTTTTCTTTCTGGTGCAATATCACAATGACCTACAATATTGTTCTGAGTCAAATGTGGCCAAGGTTGTTGCAAAAGTTTGATTAATGTTGCAAGTTGTTGGTATTGAATTTCTGAGTACGAAAAGTCGTCATAACCTTCCAATTCAATGCCAATTGAAAAGTCATTACATTTTTCTTTGCCATTAAAACAGGAAACACCCGCATGCCAGGCCCGATCTTGCAGAGAAACGTACTGGATGATTTCCCCCGTGCGCCTAATTAAAAAATGCGCTGAAACTTCTAGGTGAGCAATTTCTTCAAAGCAAGGATGGACATTTTTGTCGAGTTGATTTAGAAATAAATCATTGATAAATGGACCACCAAATTCTTTTGGTGGTAGGCTGATGCAATGGATAACAATTAAATCAATTTCAATACCTTCAGGACGCTCGTTGTAATTAGGCGAAGGGCTATGTGTCACGCCCTCAATCCAAGCACAATTTTTATCTAATTCCACGTTAGGGCAAAACTTCAAAATAAGTCAGCAATGACTTTTGCAAAGGGTTGTCATTATTATCACTGATCATGAAAAAATAATTGTCATGATGATTGGCGAGTCCTTCAAAATTATCAACATACCAACCTTTTGAGTTACTAAATTCAGCGATTTGTGTCACTTCTGTTGTGGCTAAATTGACTTGACGCAAACTAATAATAATCGGTTCAATCTCTGAGGAATAAGCTCTTTCTAGTATTAATAGCGAACCATCTGACAGTACTTCCAAAGCAACAACCGCGCTATTTTTTGCTGGGTGGCGGTCAAATGCCCACTGCTTACCATCTAATGCATGAATTACAATGGTTTTATCATTCCCTTTTTTTAAGGGTCGTTCAGGGGCTGTTAGAATGCCAAACTGGGGATGAATTACCACAGCTTCTAACATATGATTTTTACCTGAATAACGTTTAGCCTTTCTCAATATTTTGGGTAATTTATAGTTTTCTTGCAAAATACCTTGGGTATTAAATCTTGAAATACGGGCTTTTCTTTCAAAGGAAATGACTAGTTCGCTATCACCTTTGACCCCATTATTGCCATTGAGAATATCCAATCCTTCTGTATCCCATTTACGGCGTTTTTCATTGCGTTTTTCTTTTAAACCAAATCCTTTTAAAAAATTGACATTGACCAAAGTGTTGTTATGTATCACAGGTTGTAAGTGGAACAACGTGCCATGATCTGAAATGGCGTACAACAATTGTTCATCTTCATCCCAAGCTAAATCAGACAATTCACTGGCTTTAAACCAACCCACTTTATCATTAGGTAAAAGTAACGTGCCTTGCAAACGAATTTTCATGAATGTATCACCAACTTTATAGTCATCGGAAAACTGAAATTGGTGTGTAGAAGAGCTTGCTAAGGTGGTCAGCATAAATAACGTCAACATTAAACTCATTTTTCTGATATTCAATAATGTTTTCATTGGATTAATTGGTTCAGTTCAAAAATAGGTAATAAAATAGCGAGTACAATAATTAATACGACTGCACCCATGGTTAAAATTAAAATTGGTTCAAATAAGCCAAGTAGTACACCAGTCAAGGTTTCCAACTCTCGTTCTTGGGTCACTGCTGCTCTTTCTAACATATCGGATAAATTACCGCTGGCTTCTCCACTGGCAATTAAATGTACTGTCATTGGTGGAAATAAACGACTTTGTGCTAATGCATAATGCAAAGTACTTCCTTCCTTAACACGTTGGGTAGCAACTTTAACCGCTTGACGCATGGGTCGATTGATAATCACTTGTTGTGTAATATGTAACGCTTCCAACATAGGCACGCCGCTTGTACTGAGAATACTCAATGTTCGGGTAAAACGCGCTACATTCATTCCTCGCGTCAAACGGCTAATAATCGGTAAGTATAGTAGAAAATGATGTAATAATACCAAATTTTTTTCAAAACGAAGTGCATAATAAAGGCTAAAAAATATAATAATAATGACCAACAAAATAATAGGCCACCAAGCTTGTAAAAAACCACTGACTGAAATTAATGCACTCGTTAACCACGGCAAAGTTTGATGTGTGTTGGTAAATACTTGTACGACTTGAGGTACCACATAGGTAAGTAAACCAACGACAACTAGAATAGCAACGCTAGTTAATAATAAGGGATAAAACAGAACAAGCAAGGTTTTTTGACGCATGTGTTGACGATTTTCGGTGTAATCAGCCAGTCGTTCTAATACAACATCTAAATGACCCGATTGTTCCCCTGCTGCAACAGTTGCCCGATACATTTCTGAAAATACACGAGGAAAGTCATTTAATCCCTCTGCTAAACTATGTCCTTCAACTACTTTTGCCCGTACAGCAGTCATTAAAGCCTTTAATTTTGGTTTATCTGCTTGTTCAGCAATGGCTTTTAAAGCTTCAGCCAAATCTAAACCAGAACGGGATAAGGTTGCCAACTGACGTGTGAGTAATGCCAAATCTGTGGCACCGACTGAGTACACATTTGGGCGGCGGTATTTGATTGTTGACAAACCCGCTATACTGTTGATAGACAAAGGTGTGAGGGATTTTTCACGTAATTGTTGGCGAATATGTTTTTCGGTATCACCTTCCAAAATACCTTTTTGGGTACGACCTATTTTATCAAGCGCTATAAATTCAAATGCAGGCATGAGTTCAGGAGTTCAGTGGTTCTGAAAAACAGAATAACTTCTAAACTTGACTTGTCAACTGTTTTATTTTGAGCAAGGTCAAGACCAGGAGAAGTTATTTTTGCGACTCGTCGCTTTAAAGCAGGGGACATGATATTATTGTTTGCAAAGTCAAAGAATCCGCTTTATGAAAAATAGTCATTCAACGCTACAAAATGTTGTTGAGCGAATATCTCAAGCAGCAAAACATAGTGGACGCACTGAAAAAAATATTACTTTAGTGGCTGTTAGTAAACAAAAACCAATTGAAGATATCATCGTAGCTTATGAAGCAGGTGTACGCAATTTTGGGGAAAATCGCTCTGAAGAGCTGGAAGAGAAAGCAACGGCATTAAGTCATCTAACAGACCTAAAATGGCACTTTATTGGCAATTTACAAAGTCGTCAAAGCAGCCTTATTGCTCAATATGCCCATTATTTTCATGCCATTGATCGGTTTAAAATTGTTCAACGTTTATCTGAACAATTGACAACATTTAATCGCAGCTTATCGGTGTTTATCCAGGTAAATGTTTCCGGTGAAGCCAGTAAAAATGGTTTTCAATGTGACAATTGGCAACATAATGCTGATCAAAGCATAAACCTTATCCAGACAGTAAAAGAAATGACTGCATTGCCCCACATAAACTTATTAGGTTTAATGACAATGGCACCCTTTAATGCGTCAGAAGATATATATCGCAATATTTTCAAAAATATGGCAGGTTTATCCACTTATTTACGTGAACAACTACCTGAAATTCCTGCACAACAGCTTTCTATGGGCATGAGTGATGATTTTGAAATTGCAATTGAAGAAGGTGCAACTTATGTACGCATTGGTAGTGCAATATTTGGCGAACGGGCAAAGTAAAAGGTCTGGCATTGTCTAATAGATATATATGTAAATGCATAAATGCAACGCTACGTTGTTGGGCTTAATATTGTTTAGCCCAACTTGAGTGTTTATTTGATACTGATCTAAAATCAACAAAATTATTATGGTTTGTGGATTTACCATATTTTCAGTGAAACCAATTTTAAGCCGCAGCAAGTCTTTTCTCTCCCTTGACTAAGGCGGGGACTGTTGTTGTCAAATATTCAATAAATTCTGAAATATCTTTTCTCATCGGTGTGCTATTACCCCAAACCCATTCATAAGAGAATGTGGCAGGTTTTCCATCCCTTAACAATAGCGGACGTGCCATCTTATTGTTGGGTGAAATTTTAGCTTTGGGTAAAATGCCAGCGCCAATTCCAAGAGAAGCCCATTCTTCAATGACTTTATAACTGAGCGCCTGTCCAGGATAACTTTTCAGTTTAGCCGTTTCGTTCTTAAAAATTTCTTCCAAAGAACCATTAAGACCACATCCCCCACCCGTTAGAATAATTTGAGCCTCTGGAAGCTCATGAATTCTGTATTGAAAAGTCTTTTGATAATTTGAGTCTGCCTCTTGTGGAAGGTAATACAGCGCTTCTTCATAAAAAAAGCAAGTCTGTCGTTCTTCTGTTTGCAAGCTTTTAGGCGTGACTGCAAAATCAATTTGTTCGTTGGTTAGCCGTTTACTCAGATCATCTAATAGGCATTCTTTGAAGAATATGCTTACTTCTGGATGCGCTTGCCGATAAGGCGTAAGAATTTGATCCATCAATTTCATGTCAATCAGCGGCGAGAGACCAATACGCAGAAGTTTGTGTTCAGGATTATGGTAAGCCTGAGCGGCTTTTTCCAGTTCATCCCTGTCATCTAGTACCACGCGTATAAATGGAAGTAAGTATTCGCCGAAGGCAGTTAAGCCTACTTTTCGTGTCGTTCGGACAAATAACTTTCCGCCTAATTCATCTTCAAGCTGTGAAATGGCATTAGAAAGTGTTGGCTGTGTTGCGTGACAAGTTTCCGCCGCTTTACTGAAAGAACCTGTCTCAGCGACTGATTGAGTAAATAAGAGTTGTCTAAGATACATGATATATTTGTTAAATAAATAAATGATATTTAAAAATAGAATTTCTAAATTATTCTAGCCTATATTAGACTTTATTTCGACTTCAGGTACAAAAATATCTGTTGAGAAAACCTAACATTTCATTAGAACATGAGGTATTAAATCATGAAAAAGACAATTCGTCTGTTAATCCTTTCAATAGCGATTTCATCAACAACTTTCATGGGATTTACCCAAGCAAGTTCGTTACGACCAGAAGCATCGCTATATCAACGGCTAGGTGGTTATGATGCGGTTGTCGCGGTTGTAAATAATTTGTTTCCACGGTTGGCAGGAGATAAACAATTAGGGCGTTTTTGGGCACATCGTGGGGCAGACGGAATTGCCCGTGAAAAGCAACTGTTGATAGATTTTATTGCAAACAAAGCAGGGGGCAATCTCTATTATCGTGGTCGGGATATGAAATTAGTCCACAAAGATATGCGTATCAGTGAAAGTGACTGGCGCATTTTAATGAAGCACATCAATGCTACTTTGGATGAATTCAAGCTCCCAGATAGAGAACGTCAGGATGTAATCGCTTTTATAGAAAGCACAAAAGCAGATATGGTCGAATTACCCTAGGATTTACTTTTTACAACGCACACACTAAATATGTCCAATACACAAGTACGTGTATAACTAATTGTAAGGAAATCAAAATGTCAGCACAACGTATGCTTTTTTTCACTGTAGCCGCTTTACTAGGAAGTGGAATTGGATTGTCAGGATGGAATCAAGTCCACTGGTTACTTTATCTACCAGCAGCCATGCTAGTTTTTGCTGGACTGACAGGTATTTGCCCTGGACTGATTCTTTTTAAAAAAATTGGGTTTAAATAGCAACCCTCGTTATGAATCAACGCGAATAATCAAATTGCCACTAGATTAAAAAATATACGCTGGCGTTCAAAGCGCCAGTTTATTTGGGATAAATTAAATACTTCTAATCTAAGAATTTGAATTCCAAAGCTTAATTTAATGGCTGTAGTGAATAATCTCCGTTGACTCATCATTGGAGAATTAATATGAATGCCAATATTTCTGAGTTATTGATGTTTGGGCTTTTTGCTATCATTGTCGGCATATTTTTTCTGGTAGGCATGGTGCGTGAGCTTTCATCCACTGATCGACGCAAATGGCTGCTAGGTATAGGACTGAGTTTGGGAGTTATTGCATTTAGTTTAAAGATCATTTTAATTGTTACTTTCAGTACCTTTCCCAAGCAAATTTTGGGAATGTTCCCAGCCAAAGCCTATAAGCGCAGTACAATAACAAATGCTCCTGAACACCAGTATTTATCAAAATCCGTGTTCCAAAACAAGACTTATGTTTGGGAAGCATTGCCTGATACTGCCCCTGCACCTCAAGATAATCCAACAACTCAAAAGAAGATTGCTTTGGGCAAGCAATTATTCTTTGATACCCGACTCTCTGCTGATGGTTCCTTATCCTGTGCCTCCTGCCATGAAATATCTGAAGAGAAAGGAGGAGGAGATGGATTACCACATTCGATTGGCATTCATGAACAAAAGGGAAATCGCAATGCACCGACAGTATTAAATGCAGCATTTCAGCGAGTGCTATTTTGGGATGGACGCGCTCATTCACTGGAAGAACAAGCTAAAGGTCCTTTAATCAATCCTATTGAGATGGGTATGCCATCGCTTGAAGCTGTGCAGGCACGAGTGCGAAATATTTCAGAATACATACAAATATTTCCACAAGTTTTTTCTGAAAAACCGGCAATTACAATAGATAACATTGCCAAAGCCATCGCAGCCTATGAACGTACACTCATTACGCCAAACTCGCCTTATGATCATTTCGTCCAAGGCGATGCTAATGCACTTTCCGACAGTCAGCTCCGTGGTATGGCGCTTTTTGAATCGACAGGATGCATACTCTGTCATTCTGGACCTAACTTTAGTGGTGCAAGTATTTACAGTAACGGCGCCATGTATCGAATGTTCCCCACAATGCCTGATACAGAGTATGAATCACAATATCACCTTTCAGAAGATTTAGGGATAAATAGTTTCAACAAAGTAGATAGAGGCGTTTGGCGTATTCCCTCATTACGCAATGTCAGCCGCACAGCACCTTATTTTCACAATGGTTCTGTGGATAGCCTTGAAGAAGCTGTACGCATTATGGCACGTGTTCAATTAAATAAGAAATTAAGTAATAAAACGGCTGATGACAAAGTGATTCACTGGTCTGGTAAAGAGCAACAACTATTTGAATTGAGTAATCAAGCGTTAAGTGATGATGAAATCAAAGATATCGTAGCTTTTCTTGGGGCGCTAGACGGAGAAATTTGAGACCAATGTATATCCGGTGTTTCGCAGAGATTTCATGACGTTCTTGGAACATTCCTGTTCCTAAGGGCAGCTCAATTCTCAGCGAAACTATTTGATTGTCTTGCTTGTCCTATCTCCATCTGGCAGGCTATGCACTTGTGCTGCTAAGTTACCCAGGTTTACCGTGACCCAGCACCGTTTTGTCCTGTTTATCAATTTTTTGGATTCTAACACCATATTTTCCTCTCTATGTTTGAAATTATGCATAGTAATGGAATAAATATCGCTTCTTTTTTATCTCCTATCTTCCAAAATATTGCTTCACAACTTTCTGAAATAATTCTTTATCTTTCGTACAACGCACCACAATTAGTTAATAAAATTAAGTACACAAATTGTCTTATCCAATACCCTGAATTATTTTTGAGTAAACACAGAGGAATCACACAAAACTATAAATTATTTTATATTGCATCAATTAATTTAATAATTAAATATAATTATGAGTTTTAATAATTTTTGTCAATTTCAGATATAGATAAGGGGTTTACAAATAATAAAAGATTCTGTTATTGTCTAATTTAGATATTATTTACATATATTTTGTGGACAAGAATTGAAAGATATGAATAGTAGAGTTGTATCACGGAATTTAAGATGGTATTTTGCGAAAAGGAGGATATAAGAAAGAACAAGTTTTGTAAACTTAGGAGAACGAGTATGAAAATG
>JADGDF010000123.1 GCA_016745055.1 Thiotrichaceae bacterium
CAGATTGTACTTGTCTTTGGTGGCAAATACTTTTTCGCGAAATTTAAGTGGGTTAGTCATGTATATATTATGACATATTATTACACATCAGCTATAGCATTTCCTGATGCCTTGATTGCAGCGACAGCCTTAGCTTATCAGATAGAACTTTATACATTAAATATCAAAGATTTTCGTTTTGTATCTGGGTTAAAGTTTTATAAATCAATAAGTTGATGGATATATTGAGTTAGCCTTCGGACGCAATCCGACGTGCCAATCTCCCAAAGGTTGGGTTATGGTTTACACTGTATACGGACGAGTTATCCAACAAAATGGTAAAACGTATGTTCAATACCATTTCTTTTACCTGATTAACGAATGGAACAAGAATGGCGGTTTTGTTATTGATTTCCATGAAGGCGATTGGGAAGGCATGATGATTGAGCTTAATGAAAAACAAAAACCTCTACGTGTTACCGCTTCAGCCCATAAACCTAAATGGACATATAAAGGAGGAGAAACAAGAAAGTGGGTTGATGTTGAAAAAATTGCAACTCACCCTGTTGTTTATATTGGTAAAGGTGGGTATCCTACTTTCTTGTTCAATGGTATATCAATAGCTGCAGGTTCAGATGATCACTCAGGTACAGGTATACTTTTAATAAATGACCATAATATTAATACTTCTTCAGTGGATAGTGCAGCTCATACTATTTACAAACTTATTGATGTTGGGACGAATTATACTATTAGAAAATGGCTAGAGAGTCCTGTGTATTGGGGACAAGATTATGTGGATGTTGAAAAAGCTGTACAAGCCCCAAAATTTTTTGACCCTGATCGTTGGGATAATCCTGAAAAGTGGATGAATGATCGCGAGTAAAAGCCATGGTAGATCGAGTTAAGCTTTTTGCAACGCAAAAACCATAACCCAACACTTGGGCTAACCGAATCTACCTGGTTTATAAATAGTTTTGAGTAGATTTTCAGGAACAGAAAGCGTTATGACATTACAACAAACTTTGCTTCAAGCCAGTGAATTGGATATACGCTTGGAAATTGTCAATGACTTGCCAATCTGGGAAGCCCAACCCTTGTATCGTCATCAGAAACATGTTAGTTGTTTCGGGAATGAAACGAAGTGGATTTCCCAAAACTTCCAAAAGTTTGAGTTTCGGGAAATTGCTTTGCTTATTCCCGAAATAACGTAATTGCTCATTAACCCCGTGCAGCTAAAATCTTGTTTTCAATAAAAACAACCACTTAATAATAGTAACATGACAAGTACTGCCTACGATAAACTCCCTTATCCTTCCTTAGTTTATGCTGATACGTCGCCTTGGCAACTAGCCACATTGGCCATCGTCTCAGGTTTAAAGCCCCCGACTGTGAAAAATTGCAGCGTTTTGGATTTGGGCTGTGGAGATGGTACCAACTTAATGGCAATCGCTCAAAGTTTGCCCCAAGCTACCTGTGTTGGCATTGATCATTCTGAATGTCAAATTCAAGCTGGAAAACAGCTCATTCAAACCTTAAATTTATCAAATATTAAATTATTACAACAAGACTTTACCCAGCTAAACACTCTAGAAATAGGTCAATTTGACTATATTATTGTTCATGGTTTTTACTCCTGGATAACCCCTGAATTACGAGATAAATTATTACAAATTTGTCGACAATTACTCTCTCCACAAGGCATTATTTATATCAGCTATAACGTTTATCCAGGCTGGCATATGGATGGATTTGTGCGCGATTTAATGCGTTATCACGTGTCGCAATTGCCAGAAGTATCTTTACCCATGCAGGTTATGCAAGCGAAAGGTATTTTGCGTTTTTTAGCAAGCTTACATCAGCATAACAAAACTGCTTTTAGTGTTTTTTTACAAGAAAAATGGCAACAATTGAGTGAAGTTGATGAAGGCTATCTATTTCACGATTTTTTGGAAACAGAAAATCATCCTGTTTACTTTGAACAATTTATAAAACATATACAGCAGCACGATTTAGCTTATGTGACAGATGTTGAATTTCGACGTTATTTAAACATTGCTTTTTCATCAGAAGCCAATGAAGCATTTTCAAGCTTATTTCAAGAAAATGATACCAAACGAGAACAATATTTAGATTTTGTATATCAGCGTTCACTAAGGCGTAGCTTGCTTTGTCATTCATCACAAGGGGTAAAATTACAAAATGAAACGGTTATTTCAAACTGTTATATTGCCGCATTTTTACAGCCTGTTGTGATTAAAAATTTGCAAAATATAACTATTTTTCAAAATAAACAAGGTGAACAGGTTGAAATTAAATCTTTAACTGTCAGAGTCGCGATCCAAATACTTGGCCAATGCTATCCTGAAAGCTTGCAGTTTGACAAACTTTGCCAACAGGTGCAACAACAAGTTTCACAAGATTTAACAGAACTAAAAACTGTATTGATGTATGCTTTATGGCAACTTTATTTACACGAACATATTGAACTAAGTGTTTCCCCTGCGCCTTTAACCACTAAAATTGGAAAGTTTCCTGTTGCCAGCCCTTTAGCCAGATGGAAAGCAACGCAAGGTGATATTATCATTAATTTACGTTGTGAATTTGTACAACTAGATGCACTACATTTAAGTTTATTACCTTATTTGGATGGTAAAAACGATTTGAAAGCCTTGCGTAAAATATTGAAAAAATTGTTGAAAAAAACGGAGCATGCCTCTCAACCCCTTAATTATGTAAATTTACTTGACCAAATTTTATTAGATTTGGCCAAAAACGGTGTATTGATGAAAACCTCATGAAAAAAATATTATTGCCTATTTTAGTTATATTAATTGGTATTATTGGTTTTTGGCAACTGAAAAGTAGTAAATCTGTTAAACCATCTGTGACCATAGAAGAAAAAGCTTGGATGGCCACAACAACGACAATTCAACCTGGAAATTTATCGCCTACAGTTGTTTTATATGGCCAAGTCGAATCTCCGCAAGTAGCCATATTACGAACACCTACATTCAGCACTTCGACTGAAGTGAATAAAGTGGAAGTACTAGAAGGTATATGGGTCAAAAAAGGACAAGTTTTAATTCGTTTGGAAACGCGGGATAGTGAGTTAAATTTAGCACAACGGCAAGCTGATATTAATGAAATTCAAACACAAATGACTTTAGAAACTCAGCGACATACTCATAATAAAAATGCAATTGAGTATGAGAGAAAATTGTTAAAACTGACTGAAAAATCAGTTAACCGGGCAAGACAGTTAAGAAACAAAAAAGTGGGTTCTCAATCTAGCTTAGATGAGGCACAACAAGCATTAGAAAAACAAAAATTGTCAGTGGCTAATCGTAACATAGAAATAAAACAACATACAACTCGTCTTGCCCAATTGAAAGCGAAGCGTCAACGCGCGGTGGCAACGCGAGATATAGCAAAGTTGGAATTAGCGCGTACCCAAATTAAGGCGCCTTTTACTGGAAAAATTATCAAAGTTGATGTGGCACAAGGTAATCGAGTGCGTAGTGGTGATATATTATTATCATTGTATGATACGTCAACCTTGGAAATTCGTGCTCAAATCCCTAATCGGTACAAAAAAACGGTGTTATCAGCGTTTAAAGCAAAACAACCTGTGACTGCATTTACAGCACAGCAAGCTGTTCAAGTAACATTAAACCGAATGTCAGGAGAAATTAATCCTAAAAATGGAGGTATTGATGGTTTATTTAAAATTAATCAAGGACTTGAAGAATTACGTTTAGGACAGTTTTTAACTTTATATTTACAGTTACCCAAACAAGAAAATGTAATTGCCTTACCTTTTGAATCCATTTATGGCAACAATCGAGTGTATAAATTAGTTGAAGCGCGTATGAAAAGCGTAGCAGTCGACCATATTGGCGAATACCATCAGGCAGATCAAGTTTTAGCATTGGTACGTAGCAATGGATTACAGGCAAATGATCAGGTCATTGTGACACAATTACCTAATGCAGTAGATGGTTTAAAAATTAAACAATTAGCCATATCAGCCCAAGTCAATGAATAATTTAGGCAATATCATAATGTTCAGCAATGAAAAATATTGGAAGTTTGGTAGAATAGATAAGGGACAGTCTAAAAGACAGGCTGTCCCTTTTGAATGCTAGGTAATAATGCATCACGGCCATTAAGTTAAAGCTCGTAGGAGTGCAAACTTTAGTTTGCACACGCAAGATAAACCTTGCACTCCAAACTGAAAAAATCCTTAACTTAATGGCCGTGAGGTAATGCATGCGATCAGATCATTACAACCACGACCGAATGTGGGTTTGTATCATTCAACAATTTATCCACTGAGCAGTCATTATCCTTTCAACTTAGCCAGTAACTCGGGCTTGCTAGCCAAAACTTTATCCATATCAGCGAGCCGTTCACTTAAATTTACGGCTGAAGCTTTCGATATTGCCTCTTCGTTTGCCATGCTCCAATCAAGCCCACCGAATGGAGGTTGAGGTTCGTATTCGACGTAGAGCTGCACAGCTTTAGAGGCTGCTTCGTCGGCAAACCGAGCTGCAAGATGCAAAGCCAAATCAATGCCTGCCGAAACCCCTGCTGCAGTAATGACTTTGCCATCCTCGACCCAACGCTGCCGCACGTATGTGGCGCCAAGCTTTTCCAGAAAGGGAGCATATGCCCAGTGTGTTGTGGCTCGACGCCCTTTGAGAAAACCAGCTTCAGCAAGAATACATGCCCCTGTACACACTGAGCAAAGAACCTCAGCTTTATCTCCGGCCGAACGGATATAATTCATTAATCTATCATTCGCCATTGTCGTGAATGTGGCGAGATCAGCACCGGGTACTATCAATGCGTAGGGTTCAGGTACATCATCAATTGAAAGATGGGGCGTAATGCCTAGGCCAAAATCATCTGGCATGGATTCTACTCGCTCACCTACGACAACCGTGCGATATCCTCTACCAAGATTTGAAAGCACACTGTATGGCCCAATCATGTCAAGCAGCGACAGCCCTGGATACAAGAGAAATGCGATCAGCTTCTCGGAATTTGCAGTCATAAGATTTATCTCCGCTTTGTTGTGAATTAAATAGAATTGCATCGGAAAAGAATAGGTATATCAATGTGGTACCAAAGAACACTTGAAAATCACAACCTAACACACTTGAATTGATAGAAAATTGTACCTCATAATTGGCATTTAGGCCAAGTATAGTTCAGAACAGATTGGCTCATTCTCAAGTTCTGTTTCACAGTCATTATAATGGTTAGAGAGAAATCAAATATTAGACTAAAACCAAGAAGGTAAGTAACAATCTAGGTACGTAGCGATAGCATAGTAATTACCTTACCTGGCTTATAGGCTTGATTGGTTGGCTAAACACTATTCTCTTGCCAGAAGTCATATTTTTGGTTTGTTTCGACAAATGAGATATTTTATATGTTTATTATAGATAAAGAACTTATATCAATAATTTTATTAATTTGCCTACTTACGCTTTCAACAGTGGTTACTGGGTCTAAAGAGATCATTTATCAATATATTGGTTGTTGGCCAAGATATGGGGAAACAATAATTGAATCAGGGAAATATGCGAGCTTAATTTTTTATTTTATTCTTTCTTACTATTGTGCCACGTATCTTCGATGGCTCAAGAAAAATGATTCTAATATTAGAAAGTTTATTGGCTATTGTGCTGGTTTAAGTATTGGTGGCATTATAACGATAATAATATTTGTTTCTGTAACATCTATCATATTTATGATATATCCCATTTTTCACATGGGATATATAGTTTGTTAATTCCGCTACTTTCTTAAATCATGGAATCCTCTTGACAGTTGTTTTGGGAATGGAACGAAGTGGATTTCCCAAAACTTTCAACAGGTTGAGTGTTGGAAAATCGTTTCACTCATTCCTAAAACAATCCAGTGCTATTTTCAGTTTTTGTCCCAATTCTGTGGCTTGAGGTTCATCAAACAAATTGTCGTGATAGCCCTTAACCGTGATAATTTCAATACCTTCCTGTGCCAATTTTTCAATAGAGTGCGTTTGTTGAAAACGCCATTCACTGGCATAAAATAAAGTCAGCTTTCCAGGATAACGTTTGGGTTTATAGACTGTCAATTCATCCAAATAACGATTAATAAATAATGTGTATTGCAATTGCGTGGACAATTTTTCACCATGAGCATGATAACGTTGTTTTCTAGCGCCAATGAGACCTAATACCTTCAAGCGTAGATTGCGAGTTTGACCGTGAATTTTTTGTCGCAGTTTATGTGATAAATAACGCCAGCCCATATCCGATAAATTGTCAAAATGGTGTTTAAAATAATGGTAATCTTGATCTTTTTTAGCCATTCGATAAAAACCATCGAAAAAGGCTAATAAATTCAGTTTTTCACCTTTAGCATATAGCTGCTGTCCCATTTCCAATGCTGTTTTGGCATCGCCACAATAACTAGCAATATGATACGGACCATGCGGTTGAACACTTTGAATTTCAGCTACACACTGTGCGGCTAAATTCTCAATTTTTAAATCCGGTAAACTGCCATCAGTGGGTTGCACACCAAACACGTTAATACCGTAAACAGGTTGATCGTTGCCTAATTGGGGCAATAAACTACGGGCTAATCGAGTGGAGCCGACAAAAAATAAGGGTGGTTTGCTGCCTTCTGGTTGAATCACTTCAATGATACGCCACGCAGGTTGATAGTTTTCTTGCCGTAAAATCCCTGCTAGCTGTGCTACCGTCGGTGCTTGGAAAATGGACATCAATGATAAATCTTGTCTGCCAAAGGCTTGCTCAACTTCTGCCAATAAATTCACAGCTAAGAGAGATGTACCTCCCATATCAAAAAAGTTATCCTGGCGTCCAATGTTGGGCACATGTAGAATTTTGGCTACAATTTTACTGACTTGAATTTCTAACTTGTCTTCAAATACGTCGTCTGATTGCGATTGGGGTTGCGAGATGACTTCATAATACGTGGGTATTGCTGAATCAGAAATAGAGTTTTGTAAGTTTTCAAGCGTTATCTCTGGATTTTCCAAAATATGATTTAAAAGTGTCATAAACTGTTCTAAAATTAAGCGCACATTGGAGGCATCAAAGTGAGCTTTATCAAAAATGATTTTGCATTCGAGTTCAGTCTCAGGCGTGACGAGCACAGATAAGGTATATTTGGTTTGTGCGCCAATCGTCCCTTGGTTATGCAACCCAATGCGGTGATCTTTGGCTTGCAAAGCGGTAGGTTTTTCAGGATAGTTTTCAAATACAAACAAGGTATCATATAAAGGTAAAGCGCTGGATATATCACTCCACGCATGAATTTGGCCCGTTGAGCAATATTCATAATCCTGACGTTCTAAATTAGCAGTTTGAATATGTTTTAACCAATCCCATAAATTTTGTTGCGGATCAATGCTCAAACGCAGAGGAATGGCATTAATCATCATTCCCACTATGGATTCAACCCCTTGCAATAAGGGTGGACGACCGGATACAGTGGTACCAAATACAATATCTGAACGTTGGCTATAACGAGCAAGTAACAATGCCCAAACCGCCTGAGTGATATTATTTAAAGTAAAACGATGTTGTTTGACCAACGTTTGTAATTTGGTTGTTTCAGTTTCAGAAAGATGTATTCTTTCGACGCCATAACCTCTTTCTGCTTTTTCTGCTGGAATTTCAACTTTTTTACCTAAACCATTCGGCTCAATAAATCCATTTAGCATGTGTTGCCAAAAGGTTTGTGCTTGAGATAAATCTTGTTTTTTCAACCAAATAAAATAATCTTCATACGAACGATTGCTTTCCAATTGTGGAGCAAATTGTTCACTTAAGGCTTGATGATAAGCCAGCACATCTTTCCAAATTAACGCACCTGACCAACCGTCAATGAGAATATGATGGAATGTCCAAACAAAATAATAGTGAGATTCTGTTAACTGAAATAAAGCCAAACGAATCAGTGGCGCTTGATTCATGTTGAAACCACGGAGGCGGTCTTCCTGCAACCAGGTTTCAAACTTGGCTGTTTGTTCAGTGTCAGAAGCCTGTTGCCAATCTTCATAAATAAAGGGGACAGCGACTTGATTTAATACAATTTGCACGGGTTCGTCCAACCGATCCCAGGCATAAACAGTGCGTAAAATGGGATGTTTATCCAAGGTCATTTGCCAAGTTTGACGGAAAATATCTAAGTCAACGTGCCCATGAAAATCCCACACCGATTGTTCAATGTGAATGCCTCCTTCAGTGGCTGCGAGGGTTTCAAATAAAATACCTTGTTGGGTTGGCGTGAGAGGGTATAAGCTGTCGATTTTTTTGGCTATTTGCGGTGTTTTGCAAGATAAATCTTGCACTCCTGCATGGCTGTGAACTTCATTAAGTACGCGATCTAGCTGAGCTTGTGTCAACTTTGCGGTAGGAAAATCGGAAGGGGTGTAGCCTTTTTCTTCAACGGTTTGGCAATGGTGAATGACTTTGCGCAGGGCTTCAATAAAACCTTGGGCTAATTTTTCTACCGTACCACGATTAAATATATTCTCGCTGTAGGTGAAATAAATGCGCAATTGGTCGTTGGCGACAAAACCATTAATATCAATCGGGTAATCACGTTTACCCGCGCGAGCACAATCTACGCCACTGAATTCATCGGCTAAACGAATAAAAGGATATTCAGTAAGCACCTGGTCAAATTGCCCCAAATAATTAAAGCGTACCACGACTTTGGGTAAGCTTTGTAACGCATTGCGAATGGCACTGTCTTGGCTTAAGTAAGTCAACAAGCCGTAGGTGATGCCTTTGTTAGGAATTTGATTTAATTGTTCCTTCACGGATTTTAAGGTGCTGCCCACCTCTTCTGCATTGTCCAACGTCAATAACACGGGGAAAATACTGGTAAACCAGCCGACCGTGCGGGATAAATTGACGTTGTCTGGCAATTCTTCACGTCCGTGGCCTTCCAAATGTAAGACCAGAAATTTTTCATCTAACCACTCTGTACAACCCAATAATAACGCGGTGAGCAAGACATCATTAATATGCGTGTTATAGACGGGGGGAATTTCTTGCAATAAAGCTTGCGTTTCCTGTGTGGATAGAGAAACAGGAATATCATGAGACGAGCCAATCGTATTTTCGTTTTGACCTTTGGGACGGTCATAAGGCAACGGAGTTACGCCATATTGGAGTTGTGTTAGCCAATGGGTTAATTCCTCACGATGCGGATGTTGCAATAAATAATTAACTAAATGATAGCCCCATTCTCTAAATGGCGTCGTCTTAGGCGGCAATTCAATGGGTTCACCTTTTTCCAATTGCTTGTACACACTGGCAAAATCTTCTAAGACCAATCGCCAGGACACACCATCAACGACTAAATGATGAATTGCAAAAAATAAACGATCCGTTTCACCATGATCTAACTTCAATAAAGCCACGCGAATGAGTGGTCCCTCTAAACCCAAACTCGCTTGTACGGCATCGGTAGCGCGATAAATCAATTTTGGTAACTGTTTTGCTTCATGGCCCGACAAATCAATGGTGACAAACTCACGTTGCCAAGCAATAGGAAAAGTCAGCATTTCTTCCCAAGTCACCTCTTCAATGTCTTCCTGCCAAACAATTTCCTGAATTCCTGAATTTCTAGACGCCTGAACACCTGCATTCTCGCATTGCCAAACAGGTAAATTTGCATGTAACCGCTTGAATTGAAAGCGCAAGGCATCATGATGCTGAATCAAAACCTGGACAGCTTCAGCCATTAATTTTGGATTAAGCTGCTTAGGTATTTCTAATAAACGTGATTGATTAAAATGATGAGCTTGGGGTAAATCTCGCGCAAAAAACCATTGATAAATTGGTGTGGGCGTGACTAACCCCGTGACCATGCCTTGTTCTGTTTCAACAGCTTCAGTAGTGCCCACAACAGAAGCGAGTTCAGCCACGGTTTGATGTTCAAATAATTGTCTGGCAGTAATGGCTAAACCAGCTTGATTCGCTTGGGCAATAATTTGAATACCTAAAATTGAATCGCCACCCAATTCAAAAAAGTTGTTATGAATACCCACTTTATCTAAACGCAGGACTTTAGCCCAGATTTCAGCTAACGTTTCTTCCGTGGGATTCGTTGGAACGACAAAGCCACCTTCTAAATTTTCCACAGAAGTATCGGGCGCAGGTAAGGCACGACGATCAATTTTGCCATTTGGCGTGAGCGGAATCGCTTCTAACACCACAAATGCTGCGGGTACCATGTAATCTGGCAATTTTTCCTGCATGAACTGACGCAAAGCGCTGACATGTAATTCCCGCTCTGGTTTTAAAACGACGTAACCCACCAACCGTTTATTACCAGGATTATCTTCTCTGGCCATCACCACCGCGCTGCGAATATCGACATGTTGAGTCAGTGTCGCTTCGACCTCACCTAATTCAATTCTAAAACCACGAATTTTAACCTGATTATCGCGGCGACCTAAAAATTCAATCGTACCATCCGCTAAATAACGGGCTAAATCTCCCGTTTTATATAAAATAGCGTGTTCGTCTTGACTAAAAATATCAGGAATGAAATTGGCTGCGGTATTTTCAGCTAAATTCAGATAACCACGTCCAACATGGGTTCCCCCAATATACATTTCGCCATACACGCCAATAGGTACAGGTTGCATGGCCGAGTTGAGTAAATAAATTTGAGCATTAGCCATTGGACGGCCGACAGCAACCGTTTTTACTTTTTCATCCTCCGTTTCAGGAATAGGATAGGTGGTAGCAATCCCTGTCGTTTCAGTTTGCCCAAACATATTGATCAAACGTGCAGGATGCTTGAGTTCTTGACGCCAGCGTTTGGGTAAATCTGATAATAGTGGCTCGCTAGCCGACAAGAACAAACGTAAGTCGTTATTTAATAAAGTTTGCTGCTCGCTTTCACTTAGTAAGCCAAGGGCATCAATACATTGTCGCCAATGAGAAGGGACTAAATCAATAATCGTCACTTTTTCCGTTTGAATCAATTTGAACAATTCAATTGGGTTCAAGCGTTGCTCACTGCTGGCGACGACAATGCTGGCACCTTGGGTGAGTGGTACAAATAATTGTCTGACGGAAGAAGAAAAGCCAAATGATGCGGTTTGTAAATACACGTCCTGATCATTAATTTCCATTGGGACACGAATGGACAGGATATAATCAACTAGATTACGATGGGTAATCATCACGCCTTTAGGATTACCCGTTGAACCAGACGTGTAAATGACGTAAGCCAAATTATCCCAAGTCACTTCCGTGCTCAAATTATCAGTTGAATATGGTTCAAAAATAGACCATTCAGTATCCAAGCAAATTGGTTTCGCCTGGCTTTCTGGCAATTCGGCGACTAGCAGTTGTTGGGTTAATAACGTCGAAATTTGGGTATCTTGCAACATAAATTGCAAACGTTTTTTAGGATACGCAGGATCAAGGGACACATAAGCACCACCGGCTTTTAAAACGCCCAAGGCTCCAATGGCCAAATATAACGAGCGTTCAACACAAACCCCGACAAAGCTTTCGGCCCGCACACCTTGTTCACGCAAATAATGGGCAATTTGATTCGCCCGACTATTCAATTCCCTAAAAGTTAATCGCTGGTTTTCAAATATGGCTGCAATGGCATCTGGCGTTTTTTCCACTTGGGCTTCAAATAGCTGATGCACACAAGCGGGTTCATAATTGATTTGATTGGCATTCCATTCGACCAAAAGCTGCTGATATTCTGCGTCAGTGAGTAACGGATAGCTGGCCAAGGTTTGTTGTGGATTGGCTAAAATCGCTTGCAGTAATATTTGAAAGTGACCGATAAAACGTTCAATGGTTGTGGCTTTGAATAAAGTTTTATCATAAGCAAAAATGATTTGAGTGTCTTTGAACAGACAGGTTAAATCACATTTGACGGGTGTGAGTGCGTGAAGATTACCTATTGTTAGTGACTCGTTGTGCGCAAATAACACCTGAAACAAAGGGTGATGGCTGGGATCGGGTGTAATCCTCAATTCTTGAACCAAGGTGTGAAAAGGCAACGTTTGATGTGCTTCCGTTGCTTCCAATACAGGCACTAATCGTTGCAATGCATCAGTAAAAATGAAACCTTCATCAAAAATAGTGCGTAATGGCACTAAATTAATTAATTTACCTTTATCAACAACAGGCACGCCGATTAAAACATCTTCTTGACCCGTGTAACGACCCAACAAAGTTTGCAACGTCGCTAATACAATAGTCGACGTGGGTACCACTTGATTTTCTGCCAGTGTCGCCAGTTGTTCCACCGTAGAATTATCCAAAGGTAATAATTGAGTACCCATGTGATAATTTTGGGAAGCGGGTCGTTGATGATCATAGGGTAACTCTAATAAAGGAAGGGCATTGGCCAGTTTTTGTTGCCAATAATCCAACGTTTTTTCAGTAGAGTCAGGTAAATTGTCTAATCTGTCGTCCATAGCTATGGCCTTGGTATAGATGCACACATGAGCTAAAGTTTACACTAACTCTTATAAAAATATCTATTATTGTGTTCATTCTGAAAGGAAATTAGCCATATAATGCAATGTTCAACAAGTCCCACGCTGGAGTGCAAATTTTAATTTGCAAACTAAATTTCACATCTGCGGGTCAAGGTTTGTAACCTGTACTTGCGAGTACAAACATAGGTGGAATTAATTTATTTGCCCTAGTAGATTGGATGAAGGTGCTTGCATTGCAAAAATTTTAACTACTGACTGTAAACCAGTTTTCAATCTGTAAATCTGTAAAATTTTCAAAATCTGCTACATTACGAGTTACTAATATTAAATTAGACTTATTGCGAAATAAAGTATTGAAAAAATGGGGAGAAAAGTTAAACTAGTGGTTATAGAAACTAAACAAGTCCATAAGAAAGCAATATGAATTACGAAAAACTGAAAGTTTTATC
>JADGDF010000124.1 GCA_016745055.1 Thiotrichaceae bacterium
CGTAAGCATTTTGCTCTACGGTTTAACCTTATTGCTGCTATATATAATAAACTAATTATTTAAGCTTGTTAACAACTTATTTCGCAAGAGGTCTAATGAAAAAAATCCTTAGGAACGGGAACTAAATAAAATCGAAAACAAGACCTGGCAGGTTTTTAAAACCCGCCAGGTCTGATTGAAAACTTATGGATGTTATTTAATTCCTATTCCTTGAACTTAATGACCATGACACTGGTCGGTGGGAAATTAATTAAAACATAAACTATGTGTAAAACATCCTCTTTAGTATACAATATTCAAATTTAGCCTTTGCGATGTTTACCCCATGTCAAATAAACTCTATATAAAAACCTTTGGCTGTCAAATGAATGAATATGATTCTGCTCGTATCACTCAAGCATTAGCCGTTTCCCATGGTTTAGAAATTACTCAAAATCCCGAAGAAGCCGATGTTTTATTATTAAATACCTGTTCTGTGCGTGAAAAGCCACAAGAAAAAGTATTTTCTCAATTGGGCATGTGGAGAGCGATTAAACAAAAACGTCCTGAGATTATTATTGGCGTGGGTGGTTGCGTGGCAAGCCAGGAAGGCCAGGCAATTCGACAACGTGCGCCTTATGTTGATATAGTATTTGGTCCACAAACTTTGCATCGTTTGCCCACCATGTTGACAGATGCCCAACAGCATCGAACGAAAACCGTTGATATTTCCTTCCCTAAAATTGAAAAATTTGATTGTTTACCTGAGCCAAAGGCGGAGGGTTTCACTGCTTTTGTATCAATTATGGAAGGTTGTAGCCACTATTGTACTTTTTGTGTTGTACCTTATACCCGCGGTGACGAAATTAGTCGTCCATTTGAAGATGTGATTGCAGAAGTTGCATTGTTGGCAGAACAAGGTGTGAGAGAAGTTACGTTACTGGGACAAAACGTTAATGGTTATCGGGGCAAAATGCAGGATGGAGATGTTGCAGACTTGGCATTATTACTCAGTTATGTAGCAGAAATTGAAAATATAGGTAGAATTCGTTACACAACTTCGCATCCACTTGAAATGTCAGATAATTTAATTAAAGCTTATGCAAAAATACCAAAATTAGTCAGTCACTTGCATTTGCCAGTACAAAGTGGTTCTGATCGCATTTTAACTAATATGAAACGTGGTCATACTATTTTGGAATATAAGCAAAAAATCAGAAAATTGCGAGAAATTCGTCCTGAACTCAGTTTATCTTCTGATTTTATTATTGGTTTCCCTGGTGAAACTGACATTGATTTCCAGTTAACCATGGATTTAATTGAAGAAATTGGTTTTGACCATTCTTTCAGCTTTATTTACAGTGCTCGTCCAGGTACACCTGCCGCCGAGATGGAGGATGATGTTCCTTTAGCTGTAAAAAAAGAACGATTATCAGTCCTACAAGCTAAAATTAATGCGCAAGCCACAGCTATTAGCCAAACCATGGTGGGGAGTACGCAAACTGTGTTAGTTGAAGGGCTATCTCGTAAAAATAGTCAGCAGATAAGCGGTAGAACTGAAAATAACCGAGTTGTTAATTTTGAAGGAGAGCCTGAATTAATTGGCCAATTTGTGGAAGTAGAAATCACTGAGGCTTTGCCAAATTCTTTGCGGGCAAAAACTCAAATAAAGCCGATTTAATAGCATTGAGATAAAATTTAGAACACAAAGTAAGTAGAATGATTAAGTTAGATTAATCCTAATTTCCTATATTAAATACAACGACGATATAGTTAATCAGGACGTTGATTTTACGAGCAGGAGAATTGACTGGTACGGTAGGGTGCGTCCTACGCACCGAAAAACACCTGGTGCGTGAGACGCACCCTACAAAATAATCTTGGCAAAATACTCAATTATTGTAAAAATTCTAGGCTGGCCAATAGCAACTCATCACCACTAACCAGCGTCGTTTGCCAATCGCCACAGGTTTGACATACAAGCTGGTTGGGAGGCACTTCACTTTCAGCCTGACAGGTTTTGCAGCATATTTTAACAGGTAAGGTGTCTAAAATTAATTCAGCCTGAGTGGCAATACTACCTTCACGAGCAATCGTGAAGGCATGTGCAAGTAGCTCAGCTTCAACACCACTCAACGGGCCAATTTTGACCGTAATACTGACAACACTTTGTGCTTGATGTTGTTGTGCCAATTGTTCAACTTGCATGAGCAGCGATTGGCAAATAGAAAGCTCATGCATGAGGAGATTCAGCGGCTAATACTTCATCAAACAATTCCCAGGTGGATTGCGCTTCTTGATGGGTCATTTTTTGAATGGCATAACCAACATGTATCATCACATAGTCGCCAACAACGATATTTTCTTCTTGTAACATAAAGAGGCTGACAGTTCTTTCAACGCCTTTTGCTTCACAACGTGCATTGAAACCTTGAATTTCAACCACTTGCATGGGTATACCTAGACACATAATGTATTCTTTCTTTGAAGTTGTTGTTAACTAAAAACTTGTAGATGCCTTTGGTTACAAACCTTGACAAACAAGTTCATTTTCTGGATCGTAAACTTCAATTTCCAATTCACTACAAACATTTTTCATGCTTTTATCAGATGTAACAAGTGTAGGTTTTGGAAATTGTTGTAATACAATAGCAAGATGCAACGCATCATTTGAACCAATTGCAAAGCGTGTTGCATGTTCTAAAAGTATACTTTGAGCTTTTCCAAATGTATCACTTATTGGTGGTGGTAGAATGCAAAAATGTTTCTTATCTTGCAACTCTTTGTGTAACATAGATATTATTTTATCTAAACGTTTTCTTCTTCCTTTTACACCCAAGATTTTCTGATGAAAAGACTTTATTAATACGCCATAAGTTTCCAGTAAAGTGAGCGAAGAAATAAGAATAGGGATTGTTGAATTTTTAACTAATAATTCAATGTTTTCAATACTTTTTTCCTGTTTATAATTTTTTAAAGGTGAGTATTTAATGAGTGCATTAGCATCAAAATAGTGATTTTTCATATTGCTAATGAGTGCTTTTTGTCAAAGCTAGTAATTCATCTATCTTTTCCTCTGGAATAATTTGAGCCGCTTCTTTCACTTTTTCATATACTTCCTCTATTCTTGTTCCAGTTTTTTCAAGCCATCCATCTGCCCCTAAATTAATTGCCTTAATTGCGTCTTCTTTATCTCCATGACCAGTTAAAATTATGAGGCTAGCTTTGACTTCTTTTTGGATGGCTTGTTGAATTACATCAATGCCGCCCATTTTAGGCATCCTTAAATCAACAAGGGAAACATCAAACTCGTCAGTTAACAGTTTTGCAAGCCCCTCTTTTCCATCATGAGCAACATCAACATTAAAACCTCGCTTTGTAAAAAAGCTTTTATAAACATTTAAAATCTCAGTTTGGTCATCAATGATAAGTAGTTTATAAGTTTTCATTCATGTTTCCTTCAGAAATAGGTAGAGAAATTATAAAACACGCGCCTCCTTCAGGACGATTTTGGTAAGAAAGTTTGCCCTTCAAACTTTCAATCATTTTATAAGAAGTAAATAAACCTAGTCCAGTACCAGTCTCAGTTTTTTGTGTCATGAATGGGGAAAACAGCAATTGTTCTAAATCACTTCCAATTCCAGGCCCATTATCTTCTACTTGAATCCCTGTTTTTTCTCCTTTGACCCAAGTTCTAACCCAAACAGTTGCATTTTTTTGCTTTTCCACAGCTTCTTTTGCATTTGTGAGTAAATTAATTAATACTTCTTCCAGTAAAAAAGCATTGGCATAGGTGTTAGCAATATGAGGAGATAAATGGAGGTTTAAATTAATGTTGGGTTGTTGAAATTGTACTCCAAAGTAGTCAATTACTTGCTGAGAAAGTTGATTAATATTTATGAGTCCTAGTGTTTCTCTATTCCCTGTCGCAAATCGTCTAAAGTGCTGAATAATATTGTGTAAATGTTCTGTTTGCTTAAAAACACGCCTTAGCAAAGGTTTAAGTTCTGTTTTTGTATCAAAAAGATCATCTTTTAAATCTTGTAATGCACTATCTGTTGCCGCTCGAATAATACCAACAGGGTTATTAATATTATGAGCAACAGCGGTTGCCATTTTATCTAAATAATCTAAACGGTTTTTTCTTTCTATTTCTGCTAGATAAATTTGTTTTTCTTTTGTAATGGTTTCTAATTCTTCACGTATTTTTTCAGCTTGTTCTATCTGTTCATCAAGCTGTAATTTTGTATCTCTAAACGCTATTTCATATGGTTCGTAATGTGCCTTTAACCTTGTAACTGCTTCTTCTGTTGCTTTGGCAATGATTTGTTCTTTTAAATATTTTGGTACACGTTTAGATGCAAGAACATCAATTTCTTTATGAAAAAATGAGTTAATCAGTGTAAACAGGTATTTTTTTATTTTTGTTTTTATTCTAGTTACAATTTCTATCTTTTTCATTTATGAATAAGCATGTTAGTTATAAGTCATGGTAGGTAACGAAAAGACATTGCTTACTCACGCTTGTATGGGAGGCTCTGCTTCTTATCTCGCAAAGAAGGGCTTTGCGTTACCAAGCAGGAACTTGGTAACGAGGTAAAAAGTTAGCATGAGGTGCTAAATAGTTACTTTATTTCTCACCCATACTCGCCAGTAAATCAGCTTGATGTTCGTTAATTAAAGGCGTAATTAAATTATCAAGGTTACCAATCAACACTTCTTCTAACTTATATAAAGTTAAGTTAATACGATGATCAGTGACACGGCCTTGAGGAAAATTATACGTACGAATACGTTCAGAGCGATCGCCACTACCCACTAAATTTCGACGAGTTTCAGCTTGTTCTGCTTGATGACGTTCTTTTTCAGCCGCCAGTAAGCGTGCCTGGAGTATAGATTTTGCTCTAGCCCTATTTTTATGCTGGGAACGTTCGTCCTGGCATTCAACCACAATACCTGTCGGTAAATGGGTCAATCGAATCGCAGAATCTGTTTTATTAACATGTTGTCCACCAGCGCCGGACGCTCGATAAGTGTCTTCTCGAATGTCTTTGGCGTCAATATCAATTTGATCGACTTCTTTGACTTCGGGCATAACAGCAACGGTGCAAGCAGATGTGTGAATTCGGCCTTGAGCTTCGGTTTCTGGCACTCGTTGAACACGATGTCCGCCCGATTCGAATTTAAATTGTGAGTAAACATTTTGGCCGCTGATTCGCATAATTACTTCTTTATAACCACCATGCTCACCCAAATTTTGACTCATAATTTCGATTTGCCACTTTCTTTGTTCAGCATAACGCATATACATACGCGCTAAATCACCTGAAAATAAGGCGGCTTCATCTCCCCCGGTTCCAGCCCGTATTTCTAAGAAAATATCTCTTTCATCGTCAGGGTCTTTAGGTATCAATAATACTTGCAATTCTTTTTCTAAGGATATTTTTTGATCTTGCGTTTGTTTTAACTCTTCATTCGCAAGTTCGCGCATTTCTTCATCACTGTCTTTAAGCATGTCTCTTGCACTATCAATATTGGCTAAAGTCGTTTGATAGTGATGAAAACACTGGACAATAGGTTCTAAATCTGCATACTCTTTAGAATAATTGCGAAATTGTTCTTGATTATTAATGATGCCTGGGTCTGCTAATAAAGCACTAAGTTCCTGTGAACGCTCGACTAAATTCTCTAATTTTTGAAATATTGAATCCTTCATGAACCATCCCTGTTATTTATCGAATGCACGTAAAATGCCTTCTATGTTGGATGCCTGTCTTTATATTTTCAAGTATAATACTGGGATGTATTCGTACTGTCTACAACGATTTTTAATCTAGCAAAGCTTTTGAAGCAACGCTGAACCAACCCCAAAATGGATTTATCATGCAGAAAAAGACAATACATTCCATTGGTATTTTAACGGCAGGTGGTGATAGTCCTGGGCTAAATGCAGCAATACGTGGTATTGGTAAAACCGCCGTTGGCCACTATGGTATGCAAGTGATTGGGTTCCATGATGGTTTTAGAGGATTGATGGAGAATCGTACGATTCGCCTAACCAGCGCTAACCTATCAGGTATTTTAACCATAGGTGGCACTTTGCTAGGAACGAGTCGAGATAAGCCACATAAAATGCCAGTGGGTGGTAAAACGTTGGATATGACCGATGCGATGGTCGACACCTATGTACGCCACCAACTAGACGCCTTAGTGTGTATTGGTGGTGGTGGAACCCAGAAAAATGCGCTGAGATTGAAAGAAAAAGGTCTTAACGTTATTACTTTGCCAAAAACCATTGATAATGATGTGTCTGGCACGGATGTCACCTTTGGATTTGATACCGCCTTAGGCATTGCTACAGAAGCGATTGATCGCTTACACAGTACCGCCCATAGCCACCATCGCATTATTGTGGTTGAAGTGATGGGGCACAATGCAGGTTGGTTAGCGCTAGGATCAGGTATTGCTGGGGGGGCAAATGTCATTTTAATTCCTGAAATTCCTTATGACATCAATAATATTGCTGAATCAATCAAACAACGTAGTCGGGCGGGTAAAAATTTTAGTATTGTTGTCATTGCAGAAGGGGCAAAATCCAAAGAATATGCACAAGATTTAGAAGCCTTGGAAATTGCAAAACAAGGGGTTGAAGACAAAGATGAACGCAAAGAAATCAAAGCAAAAATCAAAGCATTAGAAGAAAAACATGCTAATAACACACTTCAATTATCCAAAGAACTAGAACGTCTCACAGGCTTAGAGTCCAGAGTCACGATTTTAGGTTACTTACAACGAGGGGGAACACCTTCAGCCGTAGATCGTTTACTCGCAACTCGTCTAGGCTCTGCCGCCGCACATTATATTCATCAAGGAGTATACGGTATTATGATTGCTGCTCGTGGCGACGGTATAGAACCAATGCCATTAGAAAGTATTGTTGGCCGACGTAAAACTGTCCCATTTGATCATCCATGGGTTGAAACTGCACGGCACGTAGGCATTAGTTTAGGGTAAGGAACGAAGACTTAATAACTTTCACAACTTTTTTCAATCAGGCCTGGCAGGTTTTCAAAAACCTGACAGGCTTTTATTTTAGGTTTTATTAAATTCCCATTCCTTATTTGCTTTCAAAAGAATAATGCAGGATCAAACCTCTTTCTGAATTGTTTGCAGTAAACGTTGAATAACAACACCTGAGAGCAAAATACCAAATAGCGCAGGCATATACGAAATTGTGCCATTGGTTGCTCTTGGATGTTCATTAGAATTTAAATCAAAAGATTGATGTGGCAAAGGCGCTTGAGGGATTTCTTCAGAATACACAACAGGATAGTTGGTACGTACTTCCATTTTTTTTAAACTGGCGCGTAAATTTTTAGCTAATGCACATTGTTTAGTTTGATTCAAACTGGCAATTTTTACTTTTTTAATATCTAAACGATTGCCCGCTCCCATACTAGAAGCCACAGGCACATTTTGTTGCAAACAAGCTGCGACTAGTGCCGCTTTACAGGCAATGGAATCAATACAATCTACCACAAAATCAAATTTTCCCTGCTGGATTAATGCTTCTGCTTGGCTAGGCTGTAAAAATTGAGTTAATAAAGTTAGTTCGATGTTGGGGTTTATATCCCGCAACCGTTCCGCCATCACTTCTGTTTTATGCTGACCTATTGTTGAATGTAGCGCGACTAATTGCCGATTAAGGTTAGAAGGTGAGACTACATCATGATCAAGCAAGGTCAAATGCTGAATACCAGCTCTTCCAAGTTCTTCTGCAACAAAGCCACCCACACCACCAATCCCAGCGACTAGGACACGATGTTGCGTCAAATGAGAAAGCGCTTCAGCGCCGAGTAAGATTTCTGTCCGTGAAAAAAAATTATCAAACATTCGGTTTTAGCAAAAATTTAAACTCCTCCCTCCAAAAATGGCGGGGAGAGGGAGGGATTAAGGACATGTTAGCGTAAGCTTGCTAACAACATATTGGCCTGGGGGATACATCCTCGGCCTACCATCCACACCACTTTATGGGATTTAGTGGGTAAATCATTGGGTAATTGATATAAAACTAACTTCTTGAATTTAGAATGACCGCGCGTGTTTAATTCTACCGTATAAGTTGAGCCATAGACAATAGGTAAATTATTAGGCCATCTTAGAGTTGATTTTCGGGCTGGCCACACACTTTGAGCTTGCTCACCTGTCTGTTTGTGTTTAATAGATAAATCACCTGCATTTTGACTTTCACGCTGAGGTCGCCATAAAGTGACACTGTTACGTGAAACACAGTAATGACGTTTGTGTGTGCTCACATCCACATACCATACATCTTTAGGCGTTTCTGAAATTGCAGGGCGTAATTTTGGTAAACTCAGTTGGCCATTTTGAAGAATACTGGCTAATTTAGCCGCTACATTCTCGCTATTTTTTACACGCTTAGGCGCTTGAATCCTTCCCTTGTAAGGGCCAACAATCGTTTTAACTCCCCCTGTTTCAAATACCAAGGATATTTCTGTATTTATTGGTATATTTAATGCGTGTTGACTATCAAGCAACTGCCCCTTTGGAAAAAGTTGGATATTATTTGAATGAACGACGACCATATTAGCAGCATAAACTTGCCCAACTAACATTGTCACGCCTATCAATAACGAAAACAAGTATCTCATGATATAATTCCTCATTATTAGTTGTGCCAAACATAAATAACTTATGATTGTAAGTTTAGCAAACTATATTTGTGAAATGAAATTTTGTGATTGTTTTTTTTAAATTTGCCATTAAATTAGGACAATTTGTCAGCATTAGTACGCAGAGTCCAATCATCGTTGCTAGAGTATTGTTATATGGATATACCCTTACCGCTTGTGTTTTCTTCTGTAGAACGTAGCCCTTTTGTTGTTGGACCGCCTATTACTGATCCACGTCAATTTTTTGGTAGGGAATATATATTAAAACGCATTTTTGATGTATGGAAGTGTGTACCTTTTCAACATATTGCTGTTGTGGGTGCTAAACGTAGTGGCAAAACCTCATTGCTGCACTACGTGCGCCGAATTATTGATACGCCTCAGGATCAACTACGTCCTGAGCAAAAAAATAACTGGTTGTTGCCTGGTTATCAATGGGTATTCGTCGATTTTCAAGACCCACGCATGGGCTATCAAGAAAATTTACTGCGGTATATCTTGCTTGCACTGGATATGCCTATTCCTGAACCCTGTGATTTAGTCGGGTTTATGGAAATTACAGATATGTATTTGGAAATTCCGACGATTATTCTATTAGATGAAATCACAGCAGGGTTAGCATCGCCGGAATTAGATGAGCAATTTTGGTGGGGATTGCGTTCATTGGGCAGCAATCATGCAGGTGGAAAAATTGGTTTTTTAATTACAGCACACGAATCCCCAGAAGATTTTTCTTACAACGATGGCACACCCTCGCCTTTTTTTAATATTTTTGGCCATATCTTGAATTTAGGTCCGTTAACAGAAGCGGAAGCCAGAATGTTGATCGGTAATTCACCCATTCCATTTGCAGAAGAAGATGTTGAATGGATACTTGCTCAAAGCAGTTATTGGCCTGCTTTGATCCAAATGTTATCTCATTCATGTTTAACTTCCTTGGAAGAAAATCAAAAAGGCCTGGAATGGCGGACTGAAGCCTTATCAAGAATGAAGCCTTATCGATATTTATTGGACGAATAATTATAAGGTTGAAGCAAAATAACTTTCAGGGAATCTATCAGTAATCATCATGATTGGGCGCTTTCCTGAATAGACACAATAAGTCCTTCCCAGAAGATTGTCTTCTTTTGGGATATTAAAATAGTTCGCAAGTTCCCCTGCAGTTTCCCGCGTGATTAACATTAGTTGTTTAAAGATTTCAATACGATGTTGTAACCATAACTTACCAATCGGTACGTGTTTTTGTTCCACTAAATCGCGGTTAAAGTTTGTATCCAAACGCTCAGGAATAATAATAGATTCCGCATATAACCAATGACGAAGACTTTTTTCTCCTTGAAGTGTCACTGTCCTTCGGATGACTTCTTCACCTATTTGAATTTCTAAAGGCAAAATATCTTTGGCCAGCACCATTTTTTCTTCAATAAGCTTAATAATGTGAATTTTTTCCAGTAAATAAGCTTCTAATACTTTAGTTAAGGTACCATCTGTTGTGAGTATAATCCTTTGCAATGGCGCAAGCTGAGATAGCTCAACATTTTCTGACAAGGGTTGTGTTTCCCCTTTTAGTTCATAAAGTTTATCAAGAAAACTTACACTCATTTTTCCTTCCTGGAAACTAAGTAAAACTTGGCAGATATTAAATAGTACGGCGGGTAGTTAATATATATTGAAACAGGGAAGCAACCAGCATCAACCCCATGCAACCCAATAAAATATAAGCAATGGTCAAAGGTGAATCATGAAATAAATAAATGAATCCATATAACAAAATTGTACATACTGCAACAATCCATAAAAAGCCAAACCGAAAGTGGGCAAGGTGATAATTAAACAATACATTAGCAATTGCTAGCAAAGCCATAGCAATGCTGGTAATTTTTAACAAAGGAACGGCATCAATATACTTGTCACCAAATAAAATGGTGATGACCCATTCAGGAAAAAGATTACAAACTAGAGCAATACTTCCACCAATCAAAGCCACCAAAGCTAGTGTGATCCATAATATTTTTGGATTTTCCTGACCAGCCTCCTGATTTTTAGCAGCTTCAGGAAACAAAACGGTGACTAGCTCAGACGGCGCAAAAAAAGCAATTTTACCTAAAATCACTGCCGTAGCATACAATCCAGAGTCATTGGGGTGATAGTGACGTACCAAAACCAAGTCAACATTACCTAGCACCGCCATAAACAAAGCAAATAAGCCAACTGGTAAAGCATAATGACTCATGTCTTTAAAAATACCAGCAGGTAAAGGCTGTGGTGTTTGATGCAAAACATCTCTTAAAAACAAGGCACCAACGCTGGTCGTCATTAAAATGGCTATCAATCCTGCTAGCAAAGCGCCATTAATTTCCCCACCTAGCCAGACTACAAATAATAGCACACCTCCAACTCTGACCAAAGCGGTGGTGGTATTACATAAACTAAAAGCGATGATGCGTTGTAAGCCCTGCAACACGCTGACAAGAATAGGATGGAATAAACTGACTGCTGCCGTGATCAGCATGAGGATAATAGGCAAATAATTGTCCATATGCAAATAAGATTTCAACCAATCTAAACCCAATAATCCTGCTAATAACAATAGTAAACTAATAAAAAATAACCATTTAAAAATAATTAAAATTAAGGTTTTTATTTGGGCAAACTGTTGTTGGGTACTGACGCGCACAGTGAATCGAGAAATGACTAAAGGGAGAATTCCTAAGGGTGCCAGCATCATTGAACTTAAAGATGCAAGTGCATTAAAACTGCCATAATCAGCAGAAGAAAGTGCTCGCGCTATGATTAATTGAAATAAATAGCTAAAAAAGTTACTAGAATTAAGGATGGCTAAGGCAAGAAAGTTATCTTGGAGAAATTTACGCACAATTTTTTATTATTGAAAAAATAGATAGGAATTAGAGCTAAAGAATGCATTACCAATGAGAAATACAAGATTTATCTTGCAAAACAAGTTTTGCACTTGTTGATTAGTAATAGTGAAGGTATATAACACGGATACGTTTGCTAGAAATTACCAGATTCCAAAAAATTAATAATTTTTGTATGTAATGGTTTAAACTTGTTAGCAACAACATACCATATTTGATTCCAATTTACATTAAAATATCCATGAATCAGAATATTGAGCATTCAAATAATTAAGGAATCTCTGATTGAATAATAGAAATCATCCCAAATTTATCGTATGTTAATATAAAGCATGAAATATTCAGGTATAGAAAGATGCCAATTAAGAAAAAGCAAACACGTAAAGAAAAATTCCTCTCGGAAATGGAATCCTGTGTATTTTGAGAAGCCTTTCTCAATATCATTGAGCCACATACTACCCTAAAATACGTGTTCGTGTTGAACACCTGTTTTGGATTATCAAATGCCAGTTTGCTTATCGCAAGGTGCACTGGTGCGCTACAAAGGGCAGGCAAAAAACAGAGCACAGGTGATGGCTTTGGCTAATGTGTACCTGTTGCGCAAGCAATTGGTCACATAATGCGCCTGTATTGCGAAAAAAATGGAGGAATCCTCAAAAATTAGCCAATATTATAGGAAAAACAAGTCAATCAGAGGTTCTCTAACGAAAATAAGTGGGAAGTTTTCAGATAGGGTAGGACATCCTATTATATAAACATCGCGGCAATTCAATACGCAAACGCTGACTTACCCATTGAATCTGCTAGATAAACAAAAAAACTGCGAATTGAATACTTCGCAGGTTTAATCTATCTATAACTTACTAACAATTATCAATTATTAGCCATTTCAACATCATTCCAAGCTGTTTCACCATCAGAACAATCACCAGACTTAACAAATGCAACTGAATTGCTTTGTTTTGAATGCGTTCAAATAACGCATCCACATCAGCTTCTTCATAAGGCGATGCATCTGTGCTAAAGAAGATTACCCCACCGTCTTTCAAATGATCGACAGCAAGATTAAGCGCTTCCACAGAGGCTTCAGGACATGTCCCACCACCTTCAACTGTGAGATTTTCCACAGCGTTTAGCAATATGTTCATATCTTTAGTAAGCTCACGTATTCTGACATTATCTTTGAACTCAACCAAAGCTACTTGCATGGTACCATCTATTGGCATGCGTTCTTTGATAAACTGTTTGAGCGCAACAATTACGCCATTGATTTCTTCATGCATACTATGGGTGGTATAGCTAGCGCATTATAATTTGTCAGTATTGAAATGAAGAGTAAATAGGGTATCGACATTGCAGCGTTCTCGTTTGCGAATAGCCTTAGCTTGAGC
>JADGDF010000125.1 GCA_016745055.1 Thiotrichaceae bacterium
TCAGATTGTACTTGTCTTTGGTGGCAAATACTTTTTCGCGAAATTTAAGTGGGTTAGTCATGTATATATTATGACATATTATTACACATCAGCTATATAATCAATTATATTCGTGGCGTAATACAAACCAGTCTTTATATAATGACTAAGGTTTATACCTAAAATTCATCAATTTAGTTTATATAGGAAACAGAAATTCCTCTCATGCAGACATTCCCAAATAGAGAGGCTGTAAAAAAAACTCCTCAAGTTGACACATTGGCTTGTAAATCATTGGTTTTAAGTTCTCGAAAGCACTAAGATTGGCGTTCTTTTACAACCTCTCTATTTGGGAGTGAAAAATTGATTTTTACCCCCAGGTAAATTTATCAACCAAACCATTCTCCCGCCATAGCTTGTAACGCCAGTAAGCAGTCGAATTCGATTCATTTAAGTTACTTGAATACAACATCGCTTTGTTGTTCTTACTTTGTATATTATTCACTTGCTTTACACTAACTATCTCAAAAGATTTCAAATGAGTTCTATGCAGGACTACCTAATATAATTTAAAAAGTAAATATCTTTTGAAGCTAGCATTTTGCAGCTAATTAAAGTATGTTTTATTCTTTAGCAAGCGTAAGATGAATAAGTGTAGTGTCATCCACCAAGTGGGGCCAAGTAGTTACTATCATGAAGATTATTATTTTAGGGGCAGGACAAGTCGGGGCGTCTTTAGCAGCCAATCTATCTGTAGAAGCCAATGATATTACCGTCGTTGATAAAAATCCAGGGTTATTATCTAATTTACAGGAACATTTTGATTTACGCACTATCGTAGGTCAGGCATCGCATCCTCACGTTTTATTTCAAGCAGGCGCAGAAGATGCGGATATGGTAATTGCAGTCACCAACAGTGATGAAACCAACATGATTGCCTGCCAAGTAGCGCATGTGCTTTATCACACGCCAACTAAAATTGCTAGAATTCGGGAAGTTGATTACTTACACCATAAAGAATTATTTGATAAAGGTTTTCTAGCCATTGATCACGTTATTAGCCCCGAACAAGTAGTGACACGTTACATTGAACGTTTAGTGCACTATCCAGATGCATTGCAAGTATTGGATTTTGCAAAGGGCAAAGTGCAATTAGTTGCAATTAAAGCATTTTATGGTGGTCCACTCGTTGGACAAGCATTAAGAACCTTAGAAGATTATATGCCTGAAGTTGAAACGCGTATTGCGGCAATTTATCGGCGTGGACGAGCTATTATTCCTGAAGGCAATACTGTTATTGAGGCAGATGATGAAGTCTTTTTTATTGCAGCGACTCAACATATTCGCACTGTCATGTCAGGCTTACGGGAATTAGATAAACCCACTAAAAAAGTCATGATTGCGGGGGGCGGGAATATTGGTACTCGGCTGGCAGAAGTGTTGGAAATTCAAAAATATCAAGTTAAACTCATCGAACACGGCAAAGCACGTACGGAAGAAATTGCAGAAATTTTAAATAAAACAATTATTCTACAAGGAGATGTTGCTGATGAAGATTTATTAAGAGATGAAAATATTTCAGAAGTCGACATTTTTTGTGCAGTAACGAATGATGAGCAAATTAATATTTTATCAGCCATGTTAGCCAAAAATTTGGGTGCCCGTAAAGTCATGGCCTTAATTAATCGTGCGGCTTATGTCGATTTAGTACAAAGCAGTACGATTGACATTGCCATTTCTCCGCAACAAGCTACCATCGGTAATTTATTAACGCATGTGAGGCGAGGGGATATTGTGGCGGTACACTCGTTAAGACGTGGCGCTGCTGAAGCGATTGAAGCTGTTGCGCATGGAGATAAAAAGGCTTCCAAAGTGGTTGGTAGACGCATTGATCAAATTAAACTACCTCCAAATACAACGATTAGCGCCATTGTAAGAGGTGAAAAAGTCATTATGGCCCATCATGATACAGTTATTGAAAGTGAAGACCATGTCATTTTATTTTTAGTAGATAAACGTCGTATTAATGCAGTTGAACGTTTATTTCAAGTAAGTGCTCTTTTCTTGTAAGGCTGCTGGAGTACAAAACATTAATTTTGGAAGTTTAACTCAAAATTCAACGATCTCACCCTATTTTGCTAAAAAAGGTTTAACCAAACCGCAGATTTGTTCATCTTCAAAGTTATCTGCTAATTGACTAATGGTTTTAGCAAATGAGAATAAGCACCTATCTGCCTTTGCCAGTTCAGCTGTATATTCTTTGATGCCTATAGTATCACCTTGCATGGCTAACTCGTGAATATTGCTAGCTTGTTCTGGTTTTAATATCCACTGTTCATGTTGTTCATCTTGCATTGTTTCTTGGGAACTTTCTTTCCAACCATTTGAATCAATGTGAGTGGTTTGATCATAAATCCAAGTCAGTGAAAGAAATTGTTGTAAATAGTCTAGTAAAATTGTTGCTTTAAACGGCTTGGGTACAAATGCATCACAGCCAACAGCGTAGCTTTGTTCTTGATCATAATCAAAGACACTGGCGGTCACAGCAATAATGGGTTTATGTTCAAATTCAGGTAGTTTTCGCAAATATCTAACCACTTCAAAGCCATCCATGATAGGCATGACTAAATCAGTCATAATTAAATCAGGTTGTGTTGCAATAGCTTTATCTAAGCCTTCTTGTCCATTTGTGGCTTCAATCAACTCAAATCCCAATGGCTCAAGCAGATTAACTATCACAGAACGATTTTCCCATTTATTATCAATGATCAATAATTTCTTGGGTGCTTCGTTAAAACCTATAATAGCAGTGTAGGTACTATTTAACGTATGTGCTTTAACCAGGTCAGAAACTTCTTCAGATTTAATATCAAACCAGAAAGTGCTCCCTTTTCCAAGCTTGCTTTTGACGTGAATTTGGCTGCCCATCATTTCTATAATACGTTGGGTGATGGATAATCCCAATCCTGTACCTTCAGCCTTTTGAAGTGAATGGCCAGACTGTTGAAAAGGCTGAAAAATATTTTTCAAATCTTCTTCAACGATACCAATACCAGTATCTTCGACTTGAAAACAAATTTTCTCCTCTTGATAACTCACTTTTAGATTTACCCCTCCTTTATCAGTGAACTTAACTGCATTGGCAAGCAAATTAATTAAGACCTGACGTAAACGCTTTTCATCCGCTCTGACACCTTCGGGCAACTGAGATAATGGTTCATAAATAAAAGTGATGCCTTTTTGTTCTGCTCGCATTTGAAACAATTCAACAATGCCTTGTAAGAATTCACTCAAGCGAAAATCTGTGGGATACAATTCAACTCGGTTAGCTTCAATTTTGGATAAATCTAAAATATCGTTGATGAGTGTGAGCAAATAATCGCCACTGCGTTGAATAATATCAACACCTTCAAGTTGTTTTTCAGTCAGCGCTTTATCTCGTTTGAGGATTTGTGCATAACCTAAAATACCATTTAATGGGGTGCGTAATTCATGGCTCATATTGGCTAAAAAAGTACTTTTAGCTTGATTTGCCACTTCTGCTGTCAATTTGGATTCTTGCAAGGCAAGATTAGTTCGTTTTTCTTCTGTAATACGTTCTTTGAGTTGGGCTTGCATACTTTTAAAAGCCCTTGATAAACTACCAATTTCATCGCGGGTATTTATGTAAATTTTGTTATCTAGATGACCATCAGCAATGGCATCTGCCGTTTTAACTAACCGTTTAAGAGGCAAAGCAATACTACGAGCAAACAAAAACATAAAGAACAATATCAGCAACATTGCGGTAATCCCAACAATAAAAATAAAGACACTGATATAGTAAGCTTCTGCGATTAATTCTTCTTCGGGAATATGGACACTGATTATCCAACGTTTACCTGTGTAACCAATTTCAACAGGCGCACCATAACTGATAACTCTTTTGCCCTCTAATGTTCTTGAAGCCCTTATAATACTGAATGCTTGATTGTTTAATACTGCTTCAATCAGCGCCTGATTGTCAGTAGTTTCATTGACGTGTTTACCAATATAGGCTTCATTTGTACTAGTAATTACTGCGCCTTTAGGTGAATAAAGGGTTGCATAAGCTTGCTCAAAACCAGAAATTTGAATATTCTTAACCAATTTTTTTAGACGCTCGAAGGATAAATCAATACCACCAATCCCTAAGAAGTTTTGGTTTTCATCCAAAATAGGCACAACCAAGGAAGTAATGAATATATCCTTACCTTGCACTGGATATAAGTAAGGCTCGATGGCACTTTCTCGTTTTGTGTGTTTTGGTTCTTGGTAGTAATTTCCAATCCCAGTTTTTTGATAGTCTAAAAGTGGCTCAAGTACAGCTTTGCCTTGTGCATTTCTTGACCAGTAAGGAATAAAACGGCCAGTATCATCATGACCTGGTTTATTAATGTATTCACTGTCTTTGCCATCAAAAGCATTAGGCTCAAAGGCAACATAAACACCTAATAAGTTATGGTTTTTTTCGATGAAATAGCTGAGAAATTTATTTGTCTGTTCACGGCTTGTTTGAAAACCATGCCCATTCACAGAAGCTTCAAAAAAATCTGCGATGGCTCTTGCTTCATCTAAAGCAACTTCTTGTTCCGCTTTTATAACGTAAGCATAGTGGTAAGCAGTTTCTTTGGCAATGACTTTGGCATTATTTCTTGCCATCTCTTGCACAGCACCATTAATAATAAAAGAAATGACAGAAATAGTTGCAACGACTAATAATGTAGTGACTATCATTAGTCGCGGTACAATTTTAAAGTCATGAAAACATGCCATATAAATCTTCCTTATTTCATTTTATAAAAGCGTATTGTCTACAGGCCCCTCATCTATAATTTGTTGCGCTTCAAATCTTTCTTCCGCTTCCATCATCAAGGGTTCGATCAAATGACAAATCTGTTCATCGTCAAAACCGTCTGCTAATTCACCCATTGTTTTCGCAAATGAGAATAAACTTTTATTCGTTTTAGCAAGTTCAGCGACATATTCTTTGATGCCTATTGTGTCACCTTGCATGGCCAATTCATAAATATCTCTAGCTTGTTCTGATGTTAATATCTGTTGTACATATTGTTCATCAAGCGTTATTTCTTGTGAGCTTTCTTTCTCATCATCTAAATCAATATGAGTGGCTTGATCATAAATCCAAGTCAATGAAAGAAATCTTTGTAAATAATCTAGTAAAACTGCTGCCCTAAAAGGCTTAGGCACGAATGCATCACAACCAATAGCATAACTTTGTTCTTGATCATAATCAAATACACTGCCTGTGACAGCGATGATAGGCTTGTGTTCAAATTCAGGTAGTTTACGCAAATGTCTAACGACTTCAAAACCATCCATAATGGGCATGACTAAATCAGTCATAATTAAATCTGGTTGATTTGCAATGGCTTTATCTAAGCCTTCTTGTCCATTTTCAGCTTCAATCAACTTAAATCCTAACGGTTCAAGTAGATTAACTATCACAGAACGATTTTCCCATTTATCGTCAATAATCAATAATTTCTTGGGTGCTTCATTAAAGCCAATAATAACTGCTTGGGTTTCATCTAATGTATGGGCTTTAACTAAATGAGAAACTTCTTCTAAAGCAATCGTAAATTGGAAACAACTACCTTTTCCTAAAGTACTTTTCACATAAGTTTTTCCCCCCATCATTTCCACAATACGTTGAGTAATCGACAATCCCAACCCAGTGCCTTCTGCTTTGTGTAAACTTTCTCCTGATTGTTGAAAAGGTTGAAAAATATTTTTCAAATCTTCTTCAACGATACCAATACCAGTATCTTCGACTTGAAAACAGACTTGTCCTTTATCGTAACTGACCTTTAGATTGACTCCTCCTTTATCAGTAAACTTAACTGCGTTGGCGAGTAAATTAATTAATATCTGACGCAGGCGTTTTTCATCTGCTCTTACACCTTCGGGCAACTGAGATAATGGTTCATAAATAAAAGTGATGCCTTTTTGTTCTGCTCGCATTTGAAATAATTCAACAATGCCTTGTAAGAACTCACTCAAGCGAAAATCTGTGGGATACAATTCAACTCGGTTAGCTTCAATTTTGGATAAATCTAAAATATCATTGATGAGTGTGAGCAAATAATCGCCACTGCGTTGAATAATATCAACACCTTCAAGTTGTTTTTCAGTCAGCGCTTTATCTTGTTTGAGGATTTGTGCATAACCTAAAATGCCATTTAATGGAGTGCGTAATTCATGACTCATATTGGCTAAAAAGGTACTTTTAGCTTGACTCGCCACTTCTGCTCTGATCTTTGCTTTTTGCAATGCTATTTCAGACTGTTTGAGTTGCGTTATATCTGTACCAATTTCTAAACGGACTAAACGTCCATCTGTCCAGCGAATTGCTCTATCTTGGAGATAATACCATGATAAAGTAATCGTATTTTGAAATTCCCAGGTGTAAAGCCCAGTAGGTTGGCCATTTTCATCTACTAATTTAGAATTAGTGCAAAACTCACAAGGCTCTGTTTTGCCTTGAAGTACTTTCCAACAAGTTTTTCCAATCATACGATCGTTGAAAATCTCTTGTGTATATTTGTTGACATACAAAATTTCATAAGTTTCCATGTCGGCAACATAAACAATACTTTCCAAGCTATCCATGACAGTCATAAATTTTTCTTGTTCTGTTTCAAGCAATTTTGTCTTTTCTCTCAGAACAAGCGTTTGATTAACCACTTCTTTTTCTAAACGTTGCCTATACACTTTTTGTAATTCTTCTGCTTTCTTACGTTCTGTAATATCTTCCACCATACCTAAAATGCCAATGACCTTGCCATTTTTATCGTGTAATGGAATTTTATTGGTTTCCACCCAATGTATTTTTTGGCTTTTCTCAACAAATTGTTCCTGTAAACCTAATTCAGGTTGATTATTTTCCATCACATGACGATCATCTTTCTGATACTTTTCTGCCCACACTTTCCAAATTAAATCAAAATCTGTTTTGCCAATAATATCTTCTCGGCTGTTGAAAGCATTCATCTGAACAGCTTTTTGATTGCACCCCAAGTAAATTGAGTTAACATCTTTCCAAAAAATTAGTTGAGGCATATTATCAATTACTAGCTGTAAAAACGCTTCTTTTTGACGTATTTGCTCTGCTTGATGTTCTAATGCATAGTAACTTTCAGCCAGTTCCTCTGCTTGGGCAGTCAGTTCTTCTGTTTGGGTAGAAACTTCTTGTTCTAATCGTTGGTTATATTCCTTGAGGAATTGTTCTGTTTGTTTGCGTTCAGTAATATCTCGTGCCATTGCCACAAAACGGTTATCTTGACCAGGAACATTGATGTATTGCAAGATGATATCGACAGGAATGAGGGTACCATTTTTATGTTTATGGACGGTTTCAAAAGATAGTGAATTAATTTTTCCATCCACTAAAGGTTTTAGGACTTCATTAAGCTTATCCCTATTTTCCATACTGGGATTAATATCTAAAGGGGATAGTTGTATAAATTCTTCACTACGATAGCCAAGTTGTTTGATTGCACCTTGATTAGCATAGAGGAATCGAAAATCTACATCATTGATCATGAACACACAATCAACTGTCATATCTAACGTTGTTTGAAATTGCCTAAGTTCATTAAAAGCCTGTTTTAATTTGATTTCTGCTTCTGTTCGTTCTTTGAATTGACGACATAGTTCAGCAGACATCTGATTAAATGTGTCGACTAATTCCCCTACTTCATCTCGCGTAGTAATAGGTAAAGTATGTATTTCTGTGAGTAAGCTATCACTGTGAGTAATGTTCTTCAGCAATTGTGCTATCTGAATAATGGGGTTAGTGATGCTATTTACGACAAACCATAAAATGATTAAAATGATAAACAGTGAAATTCCACCAATCACAATTGTATAATAAGTCACTTGATCCGCAGGAGATAAGATAGTTTGTGTAGGGACATTTATTTCCAATGACCAAGGTGTCTGAGTATGGCCAACATGTATTGGAACAAAAATTCTATAAACGTCACCTTTGCTCCTTTCTGAGTAAACGGTGCGGGTATAAATCTTACCTTCCTTAACGGCTTGCTTTGCTTGCGCATCAGCTTCATCACTTTCCATTATATCTTTTCCAGTATAATCTTTACTGATATGGGAGACATAAGTACCATTATTCGCCAATAATTCTGTATAACCCGTTTTTAAAACAGTGGTTTCAGTCACTTTTTTTTGTAAAGTATCTAATTTGTAATCAACTCCAATAACCCCTAGAAATTCACCTTTATAAATTACAGGAATAATGGCGCTAACCAGCAACATTTCCACCCCTGAAACTGTATATAGATAAGGAGCAAGTAAAGTTTCGTGCCTATTTTTTTTTGGCACTTGATAATAAGTTGAAGTTTCCCAATCCACGCAAGGTTCAACCACAATTTCCCCATTATCATCCCAATGCCAGTAAGAATTAACTCGTCCTGTGGCATCATGACCAGGTGTATTCACATAATTTGCATCTTTACCGTCAAAAGCATTAGGTTCCCATAACGTCCAAGTACCTAAAATATCGGGGTCTGCTGGAATAGCACGAATCAGAATTTTATCTAATAACATCCTGTCAGTTTTGCCTGAATCTAACATTTCAACAAATGTTAAAGTGAGTCCTCTTGCTTTTTCCATAATTCGCTCTAATTCAAGCTGAATTACCAAAGCATTTTTTTGAGCCGTTTCTTCAGTTAATTGGTAGGATAGTGTTTTAACTGCTTTACTTGCGCTATGGTAGATGATCCAAGTTGTCGTTGAAAATGCAAGAAACACAAAAATACCGACAAATAAAACAATTTTTGATTTAATGCTCATAGAAAATTCCTCCAATAATGCAAAATCAACTTAAGGCAGGGCAAATATTATTCTATATAGAATATACACAAGATATATAGTTATTTTGAACTAATACAGTTCTGTTATGACAGTAAGATGTTTTAACCAATATTTTTTGGATGTTAACACGCCATGGTTTACACACATTATAATTAAGCTGATAATTTAGAAAATATACTGATTTACTTTAATTAAAGTGGTGAAATTTTTCCTGCTAAAAAAGGGCTTATTCTAATTAACTTACAGATATTACACAATTACTCGCGAAAGTAATTACAATATTTATATAAAATCTAGAATTGCATTATGCAAGTAGAGGAAAAATAGGTGAAGAATTCTATAAACAAGCATTGTTGTTATTCTGTAGGAGATATTAGATATATACTCAGAACTAGTCGTGTCAGCAGTGTTTTTTATAGATTTTCTTGTGCCTGGCGCTGCGTGGTACAAGAAAAAACTGAATTCTGATGGATAAAAGTATAATTTGTCATCAATACTAATGTCGTAAAAAAGCTAACATTTTTTCGTCTTTCACTTTCTATAAGTTTGTAACAAAACATTTCTTTCTTATATCGCTATGTACTGTAGCGATTATTTGGCTTTATTTTCAAAGGAGGAGTAGTGTGAAACAAACTCATAGATTAAGACAACTAAAATGTTTAGCATTTGTTGGATTGTTTACTTCGAGTAGTGTTTATGCAGATTTAAATGATGGATTAGTCGTTTACTATCCATTTAATGGCAATGCGAATGATGAACAAAGTGGAAGTAATACATTCATTAATTTAGCACCTTCAATTTATTATACAGATGGTATCTTTGGTCAAGGACTGGCTTCTAACGGGCAGAACAATGCAGATAGAATAAATGTTCTCAACCCATTTGCCCAAGACTCTTTCACAATATCCTATTGGAGTAAACCACTCGTTGACCATAACAAAAATTATGGTGACAGTACCATATCAGTTTGGCATCCAACGAATGCAATGATGCGGAGCTTTGGGTTTACTATGTCTAGTGGAAATTCCAAGCATTATCATCAGCATGAATATCCTGAGCTTGTTGTATCTGATCATACTAATAACACAGGTCTAGGAAGTGTATTTTATGCTGAAAAACAACTCAGCGAACAACAGTGGCACCATATTTTGTTAACTTACAGCAATGGTAGCATTGATGTATTTATTGATGGTATACCAGCTATCAAGAATAAAGTAACACTATTCTCACCTGTGGGAAGAAATTTGGATATTACTTTGAGAGGAAGTGATCTTCTTGATGAACTTCGTATTTACAACCGTGTTTTATCTCCTGAAGAAGTAACAGCACTTTATTCTGGTGTTATTGATGATGAAATCTGTAAACATGCCGGTTACTCATTCAAAAAGACGGCTTTGACCATTCCTTTCATTGAAATGCCTATTATCGACTTTCTCACCGGTCAACCCACAGGTGAAACTGAATTATGGAAAGGTAAATTGAAACAAGTGACTGGCACAGTCAATCGTTTCAAAGTGCTATCGCCCAGCATTACTCAAATCACAGATGATTCAACTTCTTCTTGTCCTGCTACCTACACTGTTGAAACAGGAACGCTAACCATTCCTTATATTGATGTGCCAACTGGCATTGAAATAGGTAACAAACAACAACCAGGTCAGGATACCGAAGTATTCAAAGCCACCATGATTTGGGATCAAATAGGTAAAAGCTTTGTTGTGCAAAAAGTTAAGCAAGTAGCTGATTAGTCAACTCAGACAAATACAGAGCAATCGCATTAAAATAAATAATTTATTTTAAATTAATAAAGTTTTTAACATATTGAAATTAAATATTTTTTAAATTTAATGCAATTGCCTGTCTCACTCTAAAAAGAAAGTTTCGTGGTTGGAACCCGTAACTGCTCTGGAGGATAAAAACGTGATTTTGGCAAAAAATTTCAACGCACTAATAAAGTGTAAAAATTATGGTTGGTTGATGCTTTAAGTGTTACTCTTTGTGCTTTTGGAAAAAAATATCCGTAAATTATGACTTATTTTTTTGAGCCTCAACTCTTTTTATGTTGACTAAATTTGGGGCTTTTTCAAGGTCGACTAATGAATCTTTTGTTGTTTCTTGGATCGCTCTATCTCTTGCTACTATATAGTATCAGCAAATACTCATTTATCAGTATCTGATTTCAGTGCTTTCTGTACTTTCCACTTCTTATCAACGTTTAACTCTTTTTTTCAGCTTCCCATATCTTATTTTACAAGAGGTCTAGTAAAGTAAGTAATTTCCCATAAATATATTAATGGTCATTCAAAAAACGCATCTTAACTTAGTCTACGAGTTTTAGTAAATTTTATCCATGATTTTTGTCATGCGAGCGTATCATCGATACTTCTTATATAATAAATAGATAGTTGAAAGGAAAAATACACAAATTAAATATTTCTTCTTAAATATTTGATCACCGTAAAGCCCTAAGGAATGCGTTATGAAACATATATATTTAACTTTGATTTTAAGTTTGATTCATTTTTCAACTTTCGCAGCACTTCCACCATCACCTGGTGGAACTCAACCACCATCAGGTAGTAATATTCAACAGCCTCTGAATATTGGCAATCAAACACCACCAAATAATAGTAATCCACAACCTCCAAATGCAGGTAATCAAACACTGCCGGAAGTTACGCCTCCATCAAATAGTGATGCCCAGCTGCCACCAGTCACTAGCAGTCAGCCACCACCAGGCACAAACACACTTCCTTCATCTAGTGAAAATACTCAACCATTACCAAACAATGGCGGGAGTCCACCACCAAATGGTGGTGGGAAACCACCAGTTTCAGATAATGGTAATCAACCTATATCAGATATTAGCGATCGGTCACCACCAGATGGTGGAACTGAACCACCAGTCAATAGTGGAAATTCACCACCAATAAATAATGGAGAACAGTTTCCACCAGATAGTGGTGTTCAACCTGCTTCCAGTGAGGGTACACGACCGCCACCTGATAAAAATACGCAACCATCTGAAGGTAATAGTTCCAAGCTACCACCCAAATTTTTGCCATCTCCTGTGGAAGAACAATCTGAAGAAGGCTCAGAAATTTCACTTCCACCACCACCTGTGCCCAAAAAGGTTTTACCTCCACCACCCCCAGAAAAAGAAGCAAAACCAGTTATCGAAACAAAAATATTAGCACCACCTCCCAAAAAACTGCCAGGCACAGTAACGCGCAATCAAGAATTGCATGAGCAAGCAAATTTGTTTAAGTTAAATTGGCAAGCACAACAAACAAATATTGAAGCCTTTACTAAGATGCATGAAGTACCCATGCATCGTGTTTTACCTGATGGTGATGAACAAGTGATGGTTAGAGTCACTGATAATGAACCCATTTTTTACGGTACGGATACCCCCGTGTCTGATACAACGGTGGCGACCCCACAAGCAATGGCTGCAAACAGTGATGTACTGTGGCAATTGGGTTTGACGGGTAATGAATCAAATTGTACTGCTGCTTGGGATGTGGGTGCAGTATTAACTTCACATCAAGAATTTAACGAGCGAATCATTCAAGGCGATACCCCAAATAACACCAGCGATCATTCCACTCATGTGGTTGGCACGATGACTGCCTTGGGCGCTGATGCAGCTGCGCAAGGCATTGCTTATGAAGGCTGTTTAAATGCTTATGATTGGGAAAATGCCGATAGTGAAATGGCAACTGCCGCAGCAGAAGGCTTGACTATATCCAATCATTCTTATGGGGTCATGTCTGGTTGGGTCAATATGGGGGCTGAGGGTACAAATAAATGGTGTTGGTATGGTAATCCAAATGTCAGTGAAACGGAGGATTATAAATTTGGTTTTTATAGCAGTGAAGCCAAAAATTTAGACCAGATTGCTTATGATGCCCCATATTAGAGTTGTATCCCGTTAAAAATCAATCAATTAGCTAGATAAAAGTTCCATAGTCCGGCACATACTCCAATTATTTCATCATATAAATCAATA
>JADGDF010000126.1 GCA_016745055.1 Thiotrichaceae bacterium
AGTGTCGAAGACTTTGGAAAAACTGCGAAAGAAACCTCAATTCTAGTCTACAGTTCGTTATGCTAGCTTTTTTGGCTATCATTCTAAAAAAACTTTAAATAGGTTCTTAGGAAAGCCTTCAGGCAGCATTCTCCACTGGCAGCCGCTTTTGAGTACATACAATACTGCACAAAAAATTTCATAAAGCTCCACTTTCCTTGGACTACTGCGTTTGCGGGCTCTTTACAGAACCGGTTAGATTTGTTCAAATTGTTTGCGAATTAGGTCGCTGAGGTATGTTTTTCTCATTGTTCCATTATCTGACAGACTTTTGACTTTTTCAAAGACTTTAAACAGGTTCTAAGTCAGGCTGATTTCATCAGTTTCGCCATCAACAAGAAAAGTATAGGCTTGTTTGTCTGGTTGATTTTGTGCTCTGTAGCGGAGTAGCTTAACTAGTGTACTTGCGGGAAGAAGGTTGTTGTTCATATTTTTGTTTCTCGTCAAGATGACAAATAGGATGTAAAGAGCAATGGATGAGATTTTTTTAGTATGTTTATCTTTATATCAATGTAAATCCATATAACTTAGGCATTGACAAGTGGTTTAAAATAAGACTAGTTTCTGTAACTTGCCCACAACACACTGCTCAATGATAAGAACCACAACACGTCCACTACATTGCACACATAGGATTTTTCATGAGTGAGTCTAACTCAATCACTTGCATACATTTATCTGAGGTCATGAACATTTCAAGTTTTTGCATGGGGACTTAAACACAGATTTTCCACAGGTGATTGTTGGTGTTCATGCACCACCGATATCAAAACAGTAAAAGACCATCACATGGGATTCTTATTTGCGGTAGAAAACAACCGTACAGTCTCAATTCAAAAAGGCCAATGGACTCAGGTCAAAGAACTTGGTATTCTAGAAGATGGGGTGATTGTTTGGCTACGAATACCTGCAACGTCTCAAAGCAGCAGATATCATTGTTAATGCTTATCGCTTGCAACAGAACTTGTTCAAAAATGTTGTTGCCTCCTTTGTCACAACGTTTATGCAGGGAAAGGAATACCTTAATCTGCAATCTTTTCCTGCTGTCAATGCCTAAGTCCTAAACTATCCAAAAATCATGAAATAAGGTTCATTCCTGCTTTTGGTAAATTAAATCCCAGACGCCATGACCTAATTTTTGTCCTCTTTTTTCAAATTTAGTTAAAGGTCGACTTTCAGGTCGGGGTATAAATTGTCCTTGCCCAGCCACGTTAGTGAATTCAGCACTTGCATCAAGCGTTTGCAACATATGTTGGGCATAATTTTCCCAATCAGTGGCTAATTGTACATGCCCATTAGGTTTGAGTCGTTGTGCGAGTAAAGCTAAAAATTGAGGCTGAATTAAACGACGTTTATGATGGCGTTTTTTGGGCCAAGGATCTGGAAAAAAGATATAAACCATGTCTAAACAATAAGTTGGTAAATGGTCTTGTAAAATTGTGATAGCATCGGCATTTAAAACTCGTACATTAGTCAGTTGCCATTTCTCAATTTCAATTAATAAGTGGCCAATACCCGGTGAATGTACGTCAACACCTACATAATCATGTTCAGGATGTTCTTTTGCCATTTGAATCAAGGCATCCCCCATCCCAAATCCAATTTCTAAGTGTTTTTCTGCAGTTCTACCAAAGATTGTCTGTAAAGCAAGTTGAGCTTCAGGCACAATACCATATTTTTCCCATAGCGTGTCCAGGGCTTTTTTCTGAGAAGCTGTCATACGTCCACAGCGGCGCACAAAACTATGTGAGGTTTCCATTGCGATAAAATTGAGTACTCAAAATATACTAGGCTTTAGTATACAATATTTAAACTCAGCTTTCGTAACATCCTAAATTATCTACGTTCAATAGGCATCAAATTAGTGAGATTATCTTGGCAACAATATTGCAAATTAAGATAATTTTTATCTAGTTTGCTATAATTCACTTCCATATATCAAAGTTTATCGAAAAACTCACCTGCTTCATTAGAGGAAGTTCAATGAGTTTATTAATGGATGCATTGAAAAAGGCAGATGCTGCCAAGCAAGAAGCCGATGCACAAAGTTCAGAAAATACCCCGCTGATAGATGAAAATGCCGATGTCGCTTCCCAGGTCGATTGGGATGATCAGTTATTGCCTGAATTTAAGTTATATGAAGAAGAACCTGTTTTAGTTTCTGAAGAAGATTTACCTGAGAAACAAGAGTCTGATGTTAATTGGGATGAGCAATTTTTACCTGAATTTTCTAGTATAGAAGCACAAACAGCAGAAAGTGATGAAATACACCCTCAACAGGTAAACATTGTTACTGGATCATCAGAAGTTATAAAATCCTCAGATATAACTGGTTCTTCCCCATTAGAAACAATCAAGTTTGCTGAAAATGCAATGCTGGAAACTCAATCAATTGAAGAAAATATTCAAACAGCGTTACCAGAAAGCGATGACAAAGTAACGTTGTCAGAAACTAAATCAGAGGAAGTTGAGGGAGTTCAAGCGCCAGAAGAAATAACTATTGCTGAAAATAATCCTCCCGTTGAAAATATTAACGACGCTAAAAAAGAAGTTCCTATCAGTGCTTCAGCAATCAAATCTTTACCTGAACCTACCGACACTAATTTAAGTTTTACAGAAAAACCTTGGGAAAGGGAAAAATATACGCAACCTGATCCTATTGTTATTTCAACAACCCCAGAGACAGCACAACGTGTGATTGCAGCTGGAGAAGATAATAAGAAAAGACGGAGTGGTATGTTATATTTTGTTTTACTACTTGTACTCGTTGGGTTAGGTATTGGTTATTATTACTTAGAACAGTTGACAACCACTCAACCAACTCAGTTAATTCGACGTCCGACCATGCCTACTTCCCCAACGAAAGTTTCTTATTCTCCACCAACAATGAGGGTGCAAAATGATACATCTACGCCATCTACACCAACAGTGGCAAACAATAATACTTCAGTGACGGGTATCAAAGTGTCTGAAGCTTCAACAATGGAAGCTATTACAACCAGAATAACGTCAGAAAATATTACAAAATCAACAACAGTACAACCAGAGACTCATCAAATAGTAAATCAGCCTCTAATGGGAGCTATGCCTGCTGTTAAAATTGCTGAAACAAGTTCCAAACAAAACATTCAAGTTATAGTCCCCGTAAAAGCATCACCTAAACTTACTGAGAAACCAATGACATCAGTAACAAGCTTGAGTTCAGTCTTTTCAAAACCAAGTCATCCTTCTGTGCCTGATACAAACAGTTATGATCAGCAAAAAACAGTTAAAAAAACAGCCATTATTACGAATACACCTGGCATTCATGCATTAAAGAAAACAGAAAAACAGACCATTAATACCCATCTGTCAAAAGCTTATCAGGCTTTTCAGCATGGGAATAATCAGTCTGCGCAAAACGCTTATCAAAAAGCATTGGCACAAAATAAAAATAATCGTGATGCATTATTAGGGTTAGCCGCTATTGCTATGCGTCGTGGACAGCCTGAACGAGCTTTGCAACATTATCAGAAAATATTACGTATTTATCCGCAAGATACTTTGGCTCAGGCAGGTATTATTGGTGCTTTGGGTGTACATGCCCCCAGAGATAGTGAGAGTCGACTTAAACTGTTATTGGAAACATCACCCAATGCTCCTTATTTACATTTCAGTTTGGGCAATGTTTATGCACAACAGCGACGATGGGCTTCTGCGCAACAAGCTTATTTTAATGCCTATCACCATGATAGACAACAACAAGCTGATTATGCTTACAATTTGGCCATTAGTTTAGATCATTTAAATAAACCAGCTCAAGCTTTAACTTACTACCAGCAAGCTTTAAAACAAAGTCATACCCAGAAAAATTACAGCTTTAAGCGCCAACAAGTCCAAAAACGCATTCAGTCTTTATCGAAGCATGCGAAAAAAAGTGCTTTATCAAGTTTGGGGATGTAGATGGGGGAGAACAAATGCGTTGTTCCCAAGTTTCTACTTTAAGGAACCACTACAGAAAAGCTTTACTTCTCAATAATATATTTTTCTTGGATACATTTTCAAAAAACGTAGATAGGTGAAACTATGTCTCTGTTTAGTAACTCACTCAGCATTAGTGGACGTGTTATTAGTATATTAGCACTATCTGCAATAGGGTTTATCATGATTGGTAGTATTGCTTATTATGAAACAGGTAATATTGCCACGCAATGGCGTAACTTTCAAAGTCAAGTAACGACGAGAAATCAACTGTTGAAAGACATTCGGCATCACTTTGGTTATGTTGGCGCCATTCATCATTTTAAAAATTATGTATTACGTCAACAACCAAAGTATTTAGAACGATTTGACCAAAGTTATTTACAACTGCACCAAACTTTTCAAGCTTATCAGAAACTCCCTAATTTAACAGCAACGGAACTCAAACACTTATCTACAGTAATAGGCGTTGCAGAATTATATCGTGAACATTCCACTTTAATTGAAAATCTTGCCCAGCAAAGTAAAACAGCAGAGCAAATTGATAAAGTGGTTAAAATTGATGATAAACCTGCGTTATTAGCGATGGCCGCTTTGGATGAATACACTGAACAACTTGTGATTACTAAAACAGAGGCATTAAACCATATTTTAGCTCGCGTTCGCTGGACAACGTTAATCATCATTATTATCAGTGCGTTACTAATTACACCGCTTGCAATTTGGTTGATTAAGCATATTAGACGATCACTTAATATGGCCATGTCTGTTTCTAAACAACTTTCCAATGGGCAACTCCAAATTGATGTTACTGTCACTTCACAAGATGAAGCAGGCCAAATGTTAGTGGCATTGCAAACATTGGTTGTGAAATTGAGAGAAGTTGTTAACCAACTGAATCAAGTGTCCAATCTTATTGACGATAGTACCCATGATTTACTGGGTGCTTGCCACAAAATTTCTCAAGGTGCTGAGCTGCAATCTATCGTTACCAAAGAATCAACGGCTGCGATTCAACAAATGTTGGATGCGATTCAACAAGTGGTTAACCACACACAATCTTTATCTCAACATGTGGATTCAACCGCGACAACGATTACTAAAATGACAGATTCGCTTGAGTCCGTTGCCAGCAATATGAATACTTTGAGTAATTCAGTTAATCAGACGTCAAATACGGTGACTCAGATGGTGACATCAATAGAACAAGTTGCATCTTATGTGCATGATGTCAACCTGTCTTCAGAAATGGCAGTTAAAGAAGCGCGTGCGGGTAATGTGTCTGCCACGAAAATTATTGCAGAAATGCATGAAATTTCAGAATCCATGGCAGAAATTGTGACAGTGATTGAGACATTGGAAACCAATAACCGTAAAGTCAGTCGAATTATTGACAGTATTAGTGAAATAGCAGAACAAACTAATTTACTTGCCTTGAATGCGGCCATTGAAGCTGCCAGAGCAGGCGAGCATGGTAAAGGCTTTGCAGTGGTTGCGTCAGAAGTACGTAAACTGGCTGAACGCACAAATAGTTTGGCAAAAGAAATCGTGCAACTTATTGCTGATATGCAAAAAAATACGGAAGAAGCGATTACTGTCACTCAGCAAGGCAGAGAAAAAACCAATGTGGGGGTAGAATTAGCGACTCAGGCGGGAGAAGCTTTGGCACGCATTACCCAATCAGTCACTACAGTGAACGATAAAGTAGCAGAAATTGGTCATGCGACGCAACGCCAGGCACATTCCTCCGAAGATGTCATTACTGCTATGAAAAACATGCGTACATTAGCCATTGCAGTAGATAGAGCGACTAAAGAACAGTCTGAAAATAATCTCAGAATTATTGAATCAGTTGCCATTATGCGGCAAATGACCAAAGCTGTCCTTGATGCAACACACACACAACAAACGCATAGTGCGCAAATGATGAAATCTACTCAAAACATAGAAATTATTTCAGAGGAAAATAATATCACTGTTGAAGAAATCGAGCAGGTTGCACAACAGCTTAGTCGCCAAACTTTAGATTTACAAAAGGTTAGAACATTCTTTAATACCTAACGCTGTTCAAACAGACTCAGTGTGAAAAATCGTTTAAATCATAGGTATTTTCTTATATAATTAGGAAACTGTCGCTTTATATTTGATATTCAGGAATTATTTCAATGAAAAAATTTATTTTTGCATTATTACTGGTTGCTGTTTCTTATTCTCCGCTCATTCAAGCTAACCTTCCCGAATGTGAGCCTGAAACTAACCTAGGGGAAGATATATTAGGTTTTCTGGTGGTTTACCGCATTGCTAACGATGCTCCCTATTTGCTACCGTTATGCCTTGATGAAAATGGGGGATTAACTGCAGAAGTTTTAGCGACCTTTGATGGAATTAACAAAAGTTTGATTACGCATATTGAACAAGATGCTGTACCGATTCCTATAAAGGCTGACATGCAGTTATGGGTTAAAGAAACAGCGAAAAAACAATTTGCTGACTTCCCTACTTTTTCAGGTTACATCAAAGCCTACCGTAATGATAAAGGCAATGTTGTTATGGATATGACCATGCCTGCTTATACCAAAAAGCCATCTGATAACTCTGAAGATCGCCAAATCACAATTGATTTCCAAGGGATTGAAGGTAGCAGCGAAATGGTCCCTTCTAATTTATGGCATCGGATTGCTAAAAAGCTTAAAAATGATGAAGAAATTACGCTTGAATCTGATGAATCAATGATCCTTGATTTATATAAAACAATAACCTTTGATGTAAAATTACCCCGTATTTTGGTCAATGTAGAAGATAAATTTTATTTTTTATTAGAAAATATCAAATTTGAAGGGGAATATGATGAAAAACTTTCACCTAATTGGCTGAATTTTACTTTACCGACTATTCAGGTTGGCGAGGGTAATAGTGTTCAAGCTGGCAAGGATAGTAGGCTCATTATTATGCAAGATATTGATTTCAAGTTAAATTCGCGCTTATACCAACTACCCACTAAAGTAGCAATGGACCTAAAAGTAGGTACTTTTGGTTTAAACATTGCCTCTATTGTAATTAACCACAAACCACTCATTAAACAATTTTGGCTCAAAACTAAAGCCACCAAACCCACAACGACGATTGACTACACGATTGCCACCAAAATTGACAGTTTAACTTTACCGAAGATAGGAACAAGCAAAGCATTAGACATGCACTATACGGGTAATTGGACATTTAAGCGCATTGACACTGAAACCTTAGCCAAATTTCAAAAAACGATGACGGATTTGCAACGAAAACAATTCACAGGCAAATTATTTTCGAGCCAAATGGTGGGTATCGTGATCATGGGTCAAATGATGCAATCTTTACCACGTTTGATTAACAAATCACCTGAATTATCCTTATCTGATTTTAATTTAACCACTGAAAAAGGAAAGCTACAAGGCCAGGCCACACTCAAGCTTGATAGTCGAAAGTCACCTAGTTTAGCTAATCCCAGCAGCTTTTTCACTGCACTCAAAGGTGAAGCCAAATTTAACATGGATAAAACATTGCTAGCTTATTTATTAAACGCTTGGAATAATTCTAATAGTGCAGATTTACCTTCTGCTGAAACGCAAATTCAGCAACTTTTGGAAGACAAATGGTTAGTGAAATCAGGAAAACAGTTACAACTACAACTTGATTTAGCGGAAGGAAAATTACATGTTAATGGGGTAGAAAAGTCTATTCGTTAATCCAATTTATAACTTAGTTGGGTTAATTTGATTGATTCAACTAAGTTTCTCAAAATGTTTATACACCTATTTGCAGAACTTCAAACACACATTCATCAGCAAAATATTTTTTTTGATTATACCTAAATTATTAGTTTATATGACTCATTCTCGCAAACGGACAACGTTTCTTCTTCTATTTTCAATTGCTTTCCTCATTTGGTGTAGTCTTTTTATCTATCGTACTTCATTCATCGCCATTGATGGTACCCGCTATTTTTCCTTAGATGATGATGCCATGATTTCTATGCGATATGCCTGGAATTTATCCCAAGGTTCAGGGCTAGTATGGAATGAAAGCGAACGAGTAGAAGGCTTTACTAATTTTTTGATGACGATGTTTATGTCGGGATTTACAGCCCTGCTAGATAAAAAAAATGCAGTATTGGGTATTCAAATCAGTGGTATTTTTTGGTTATTACTCACGGCCTACTTTTTTATGAAAATTGCAGGACAATTAGTAAATTCACGTAATACTTATCGAGAGCTCATCTTAACGTTAGCTTTTATCGCCCCATTGACTTATTATCCTCTACTTTATTGGACCCTCAAAGGTATGGAAACAGGCATGTTAGCGTGTTTTATCGCAGCCAGCCTGTATTTCACTTTACATTTAAGAGAAAAATTTACACCGATTATTGGCCTACTATTAGGCAGTGCTTTTCTTATTCGCCCTGATACAGCTGTGCCTATCGTCATCATTTTAGGAATGCGTTGGTTTTTATTGCCTGCTGACAAAAAATTACCAGGTGTGTTATTAGATGGTGGTATTATCGCCATATTTGTCATTAGTATGGCTATATTTCGGCTTGTTTATTATGGAGAATTTGTTCCCAATACCTACACCTTAAAAATAGAAGGTATGGATACTTGGTTCAGAATTTATGAAAATGGGTTAGGATTTTTATGGCCTTTTTTACAAAGCATTAGCATCGCTTTATTTTTAGGTGGCATGATATTGTTAATTGATTTTCAGCGCAAATATTTATTTTTTTATGGATTCGTGGTCATTTTTACAATTTACCAGCTTTATATGGGGGGTGATCCTTGGGAATATTGGCGTTATATGTCACCTTACGTTCCTTTTTTATATTTTGTCATTATATTAGGTTTAGTTAAATTCGTAGTGAGGATGACACCTATTTTTTCACCAAAAATCACCTTAATGACTTTATGTAGCCTTATTTTTCTACTTTTAAACCAAGGTGCCTATAGAGAATTATTTTTTATTGATTTACCCTATCACACGGATTCCAATCAAAATAATGTTAATATTGCTATTTTATTAAATCGAGTCTTAGATCGACAAGCAAGCATTGCCGTGTTGTGGGGAGGAACGATTCCTTATTACACAGGTTTACCAGCGATTGATATGCTTGGGAAAAATGATAAATACATTGCGGCTTTGCCACCCGATATTTCTGGAAGCATTAGCTGGAAAGGTATGAAGAGTGTTCCTGGACATAATAAATACGATTTACATTATGCCATTGCGGAAAGACAACCAACCTATATTCAAGGATTTAAGTGGGGAAAACAAGATTTATCAGAATTTGTAAGCCAATATTACGTACCTGTGAATGTACAAAATCACACACTTTGGTTACGCAGAAATTCCCCGCATGTTTTTTGGAAAAGTTTGAACTAAAAAAATACCGCCCCTTGCGTTAGCTCAGGGCGAATGGGGACGGATTATTATATAGGAGAGTTGTATAAGGAGGAAACACTATGAAACCACTCATTGTGTTAGGTATAATAATACACTTAAATTCAGTTCTGTATATAGTCAGCCATATTGATGATTGGCGATTTACTTGGCTTAAGTGCTGTTATTCCGCATAAAGAAAGCGAATTAAAAAATAATTAATTTGTATTTTTATAAAAATATCTGCTTTTTATGCTCGAAATCTTGGATTGTTTTAACTTCATATACACTATAAGCAGGTATTTCATAAGGATGAATTGCAATTAACTCATGTAACACTTGTGTAATATATTTTGGCGTACAAATCATTTCTACCTTATATTCAGGTACAACTTCTACTTTATTTTCATCACCCAAAAAAGGATGGCTACCTGTTAGTGGTCGAAATTGCCCCTGTCCTAAAACTTCCCATGAACATGCATCATAGTGACCTAATTTTCCAGCACCTTTTTTAAAAAGCGCAGTTTTAACAACTTCAAGGTGTGATACTGGTACATAAAAACATAACTGATAATGCATATTTTCACGCTAAGTGTCGTTTTTCCAAAGTACTACATATTTTTTGGCCCTGTTTCCAAGTTTCGGAAATATGCAATTCATCCCAATTTAAGTGCCTACGCCCATGTAGACGCATTAAACGAACTTGTGAAACGGGTGAAATATAATGACCGAATGATTCTATCGTTTGAATAGTTGCTTGGCGATCATTACAAATCAGTAACATGTCGCAACCAGCTTTTAAAGCTTGTTGGGCACGGGCAGGCATGTCACCTACCCTTTTAGCACCTGCCATACTTAAGTCGTCACTAAAGATAACACCTTGAAAATTAAGTTTTTTTCTTAATATTTGTTGTAACCACGTGGGGGAGAAGCCTGCAGGTAACGTATCCACCTTGGGGTAAATCACATGCGCAGGCATAATAGCGGCTAATCCATTGTGGATTAATCGTTCAAAGGGTAGCATGTCTTCTAATTGAATATCTACCAATTTACGCTCATCAATAGGCACTTCGTGATGGGAATCTGCCACGACCGAACCATGTCCTGGAAAATGTTTCCCAACCGCCATCATACCCGCTTGTTTCATACCTCGCATAAATGCTCGGGCCAACTCACTGACTATTTCAGGGTTAGCATGAAATGCACGATCATCAATGACTGTGCTAATACCTTTATATAAGTCTAAAACTGGTGCAAAACTGAAATCAACACCGACAGCCAGTAATTCAGTAGCCATCAACCAACCAACATTTTCAGCTTCATGACAGGCTTGTTTCGGTTGCTCATCATATAATTCTCCTAATTTTTTACATGCAGGCAATTTAACAAATCTTTCTTGAAAGCGTTGAATTTTGCCACCTTCATGATCAACTGCAATCAATAATGGTGGGCTTTTAAGATCATGGATAGCCTGGGTTAGTGCAGTTAATTGTTCAGGAGAGACATAATTACGGCTAAATAAAATAACGCCGCCTACCAAAGGATGTTTGAGAATATCACGATCTTCGTCACTGAGGGTGTGACCTGCAATATCTACCATGAGTGGGCCAAGTGACATAGGATTTTCCGTAAACGTGAGAAACTAATGACGATCGGGATTTTTAAATTAAATAATCATGTTTTAATTCATTGTTATTTCTAATAGTCACGTGGTGGAAACAGGGTTTTAACCTGCTTCCAGACTTATGAATGGGACTACAAACCTCATTCAGTCATCAATGTCCTTTGAGCTTAAAATACTTTTCCAACCTAACTGTTATTCAGCTTTTTTTAATGAGGCTGCGACTTCAGGTGGCATATAATTTTCATCATGTTTTGCTAACACTTCATTGGCAATCACAGTACCATCATCGTTAATTCGCCCAATGGCCACAATACCTTGGCCCTCACGAAACAAATCCGGCAAAATACCTTCATAGTTAACTGTAATCGTGTTTTCATAATCTGTGACATCAAAAGTCACTTTAAGACTATTTAGATCACGTTGAATACTTCCTTCTTTCACCATACCACCTACACGAATCGCATGATTTTTTGGAGCTTCATTGGCCATAATTTGCGTTGGACTGAAAAAATACAGCATATTGTCTTTAAAAGCTTTAACTGCAAGTGTAACAGTTGTACTGATGCCTAACAAAAGCAAGACAATGAGGCCAAGACGTTTTTTATGCGTTTTTGTCAGTGTTATCATATTTTCTCCTTCTGGCTTTACGCCCTAGTGCCCGTAAAATGGAACCTTCCTTTAGCATTGGTAAAATAATATTAATTACCAACACAACTAAGGCAAGTCCATAACTTGTCCATACGAAAAAGGCATAACCGCCCATGTTAAAAAATTCTTGCATTATTTTTACCCAAATTCAGCAATATAACTTAATTAAATGCACCTGATTGAAATAACTATCCAGTAGATGGTGTAATAATTACCATCTTAAATCTGCACGAAATAACCAATTTTAAGTTTAATTAGGTTGAAAATGGTAGCAGTTTAATTTTGTAAGTACAACTTTCAGACATGGAACAAAATTTAGAAACGAAATGGATAAGACCAGATCAGTGCACTGGACATCATTTAAAAATAACGATGACTTAAAAATGCAAATAGCATGTTTATATTAATAATTAATGCATTAATTAATAGTTTATCAAAAATTCCCTACACATCTATAAAACTTGGTTTATGCTTTGCTCCAATTGCAATATCTGGATTTAATTTGACGGTAACAGCACGAAATACCTATAAAGTTGGTAGTGATGAAGTGGATATGCCTGTTTTGCTGAAAGGAATCAATGAAATTGAACTTTATGTTCATGCATCTTATTAAATGATGTTCAAACAAGGTAATTTAAGCTTGTAAGATAAATTTAGCCGCATTTCTTTATTTCTTTAAATATTATCCTTCCATTTATGCATCCTTATAACCAATTTACATGCAAAAAAGTCTTGTGTAAAAGTCAATCCAAATGAGGATAAAATCCATTATCCAATAATTGCTCAATTGCATACGGACGATTGGTTGGAAAAATGTTTGCTGCCAATTGTGTTTCCTTTATTGCAAGTTCTACTGCATCAAAATAAGTTTTTTCAAAAAAGGATTTTAAACTGGGACTCATTTTCAACTGTTTTGATATATATTTACACTGTTCAATCAAACTCATTTCTATCCCTCTTTCTTTGCTTTCTTTCTCTTCCTTCAATCTTAGTCTAGCTCTTTTTTTCCCATAGCTTATTTAGCAATAGATCCAATCTGAATTCAACAAAACAAGCCTGTTGGGGTGGGTATAGCTAGCGCATTATAATTTGTCAGTATTGAAATGAAGAGTAAATAGGGTATCGACATTGCAGCGTTCTCGTTTGCGAATAGCCTTAGCTTGAGCCC
>JADGDF010000127.1 GCA_016745055.1 Thiotrichaceae bacterium
TAAAGTTTTGCCCAAGCGATGGATTGTTGAAAGGTCTTTTGCTTGGTTAGATAAGTGTCGAAGACTTTGGAAAAACTGCGAAAGAAACCTCAATTCTAGCTTACAGTTCGTTATGCTAGCTTTTTTGGCTATCATTCTAAAAAAACTTTAAACAGGTTCTTAGCTATTTTATTAGTAAAACACTATCAAAATACACTAAATTCCAAAATTCCAGACTATCATATTTTGTTCATTGCCACGTTAGCCGCTTTATTATTTGCTATTCACCCTCAACGGGTAGGATCCGTCGTATGGATTGCTGAAAGAAAAGGGGTGCTAAGTCTTTTTTTCATTTTACTTACCCTAATCAGTTATTTATTTTATGTGAGGACAATGCATTTCAGCCGATATTTACTCACATTATTTTCCTTCTTACTTGCACTATTATCAAAGCCCATTGCTGTCACTTTACCAATCCTGTTGCTTTTATTAGATATTTATCCATTGAATCGAGCAAAATTAATAAATTACTCTATAAATACAGTAAGTTATAAAATATTATTATTAGAAAAATTGCCTTTTTTGGCATTCAGCACTGTTTCTATTATTCTAACCTTAGCCGCTCAAAAAAACAGTTGGGGTAATCAGAATAGAAATATTACCCATTTCAGAACGGTTGTTAAACATGGCTGATAGTATCCTCTTTTATTTATCTAAGTTCCTATTTCCATTAAATCTATCTCCATTTTATCCTTATCCCAATTATGATTGGCAAAACCCACAATACTACGTACCGATTATTGGTTTTCTCTCAATAACCTTTATTTGTATTTATTTATGGACAAAACAAAAATACATTTGGCTGATCGGTTGGTTATTTTATTTAATTGCTATATCCCCCACGATATGACTAATTCAAATTGGCAATGAAGCTGCGGCTGATCGTTATACTTATTTTTCTATGTTACCCTTCTATTTACTCTTAGCAGGTGGTATTGTTCAATTTTATTTTCATGCCAAAGCAACACGATTACATCAAGTTTTTATCGTAACTACCTTAATAGCCACACTTTTATTTTGGACACACCTGACACAACAACAAACTCGTGTTTGGCGAAATGAGTTAGTGTTATGGTGGTATGTTTCCCAATTAACACCAGACAATCCTGTTGTTCAAACCAATTTGGGCGTTGCATATTTAGATAGAAAAGACTACGACAATGCCCTAAAACATTATGAATATGCGGCTAAATTGGGTAACTATACTATTCCTCACTACAACCTCAGTCGACTATATGTCAAATTGGAAAAATATTCAGAAGCACTTCAAGCTTATAAATATGCATTAGCAGAGGATATTGCTATTAATCCTAGTTTGGATATGACATATTACCAACTTGCTGAAATATATCAGAAATTAAACCAGCCTATTGAAGTACGACAAGCTTTAGAGGTAGTACTAATAATTAATCCAGCTCACCAAGCAGCCAAAAACTGGCTAGGAAATTTATAAGCTGAAACCTTTGCAGGGCAAGCGCATTAAAATTTATTTTTAAATATATTTTAATACATAAACAAGCTGGACAGGGTTTATAATCGCATCCAAATGTTTGGAGGCAGATTACAAACTTGCTTCTGCAAAAATTTGACGAGTGGAATTTCAAATAGCAATTCTTATTTGAAAAGTTAGCTCGGTTAAATACCGCTAAACTTCACAGCATGAAGCTCAACTTATCTACATTTTTGGCGTTAATATACTGTAATTAGCCTACTACGAAAGTCTATTAGTCAAAACAAGGTGAAACGTGTACAATTTATCACCGAGTGTAGTCGCTACTCGCTCTTTTTTACAGGCAAAATGAAGTGATAACTAATAAAAAATAATTAATGGTATGATGTATGGAAAATTTGTACGATCTATTCACTGAATACGCCATATTTATTGGCAGCGCATTTGTTGTTTTTATTCTTTTAGTATGGCTTTATCTTTCCCTACAACGTAAAAGCAATAAAGAAGAAGATGATATTTATGCCAGTGAATTATATTTCAGCGAGCAGTTGCTCAATCCTGAACCAAAAACGACAGCACTTCCCCTTGAATTAGATGATGATTTTGAGATAGAAGAACCAAAAGAGCTGACAGAACCTGAAGAAGGTATTCCTCAGTCATCTGAAAAATTACCCTCTAAAAAACCACCAAAAGAATTGATTATTTTTTTATATGTGATTGCTAAGCAAAACCAAAATTTTTCTGGCACAGACATATTTTCAGTCCTTGATGAAGTGGGTGTTAATTATGGTGATATGAAAATTTTCCATCACTACGGTGTTGGGGAACTAAAAGTAAAACAAGCAGTGTTTAGCATCGCCAATATGTTAGAACCTGGTACTTTTGATCCTCAGTTCATGGATGATTTTAAAACTTCAGGTCTTGTTTTATTTATGCGTTTACCTGGTCCTTTGGGCGGTAGGGTCTCATTTGAATTAATGTTGAATAATGCCCAACGTATTGCTGAAATGTTAGAAGGCCAAGTAAAAGATGAACGTCGTCGAAATCTGGAACAGGAAATGATTAATACCTTACGCGCACGTATTGCTGAATTTGAGAAACGTTAAAAATGCAGTCAGTGCCCGTGTTAATGTATCACCATGTCTTGCCACATGGGGATAATATTTCAGTCAGTGTTGACTTATTTCAACGGCAAATGCAATGGCTTACTGAAAATGGTTGGTACACACTCAGTGCAGAAGAATTTCTCAAATTTAAACAAAATGAGTTAAGCATTCCTAAAAAAAGTGTTTTATTAACTTTTGATGATGGCTGGCTTGACAATTATCTTTATGCCTATCCTATCCTCAAAGCTTTTAACCACCATGCAATTATTTTCCTCGTGACGGATTGGACGCAAAGAGGTATTCAGCATAAACCAGGGAAAGAAATTACTTGGCATTCCCATCAAGAAGCCATAAAACTCACTCAAATTGCACCTCAACAAAGCGTTTTACATTTAAAACAAATTGAAGAAATGTTAAACAGCAATTTAATCGCATTTGAGTCTCATACCCACCACCATTTGGATCGCCGAAATCAGCTCGTTAATTTTGAACAAGAACTTTCTGCATCCCAAACCTTTTTTAAACAAAATTTAGGTTACACTTCGCGTCACCTTTGTTATCCTTTGGGATATTATCAGCCACAGGATGCAGAAATTGCAAAGCAACAAGGGTTTGAATTATGTTATACCATAAAAAATGGTGCCAACTGTGCGGATAAGCAATTGACTGAAATTAAGAGATTTTCAGTAAAAAATAAGTCACTACGTTGGTTTGCTTACAAATTATTTTTATTTAATCACAGTTTTTTCGGCAAATTGACGGAAACATTAAGAAAACAATAAAATAGGACTAAGGCTTGTTTGAAGGAATACAAGATTTATCTTGCAAAATAAATTTTGTATTTTTTACATTTTTGTTAAACCAAATACAGCTAAATTTCTTTTGCCACTTCTGATTTTAGCGGATACAGAATATAATCACCGCAGATTAAAACTCCACTTTACATATTAAATGAATAACAGGTAACACTATGGCTGAACATGCTCCTGAAGATAAACCTTTAATCATTGCGGGCAAAACCTATTCATCCCGTTTACTGGTTGGTACAGGTAAATACAAAGATTTAGAGGAAACTCGTTTAGCGACTGAAGCGAGCAATGCTAACATAGTCACAGTCGCTATCCGACGCAGTAATATTGGTCAAAACAAAGACGAGCCTAACTTATTGGATGTCATTTCACCCGATAAATATACTATTTTACCGAATACAGCCGGCTGCTATACAGTAGAAGATGCGGTGAGAACTTGTCGTTTGGCTAGAGAATTACTTGATGGGCACTCATTAGTCAAATTAGAAGTGTTAGGCGATGAAAAAACTTTATTTCCTGATATTACAGCCACTTTGGCTGCAGCTGAAATTCTTGTTAAAGATGATTTTCAAGTCATGGTCTACACTAACGACGACCCCATTATTGCAAAACGCTTTGAAGAACTGGGTTGCGTTGCAGTTATGCCACTTGCAGCGCCAATTGGCTCTGGTTTAGGTATTCGTAATCCTTTCAATATTTTGACTATTATTGAAAATGCGCAAGTGCCTATTTTAGTGGATGCTGGCGTGGGTACTGCCTCAGATGCCGCAATTGCCATGGAAATGGGATGTGATGGTGTATTAATGAATACAGCAATTGCGGGTGCTAAAAATCCAATTTTAATGGCACAAGCTATGAGAAAAGCCATTGAAGCAGGTAGGGATGCGTTTTTGGCAGGTAGAATTCCACGTAAACGTTATGCTAATGCGTCTTCTCCAATGGATGGCCTATTTTTTTAAGCATGAGCAAAGTGCTGGATTTGCTGATATTCTGTATTAAGATTAAAAATTAATTCTCTGCATTTATACTGCAATTAACTAGTTGATTATTATGAATAATATATAATATCAGTGGTTTAAAATATTTACAATTTTTGTCCCTATTCTATAATTATTAGTAACCAGCTAAATATTAATGGAGAATGTGTTTTGTTCTTAAATAATGGTGAGCTGGCATAGATATATATTTTTAGTAAGTTATCATGGTAAACTACTGCAGTTTTTGGAATAGTTGATCTAGGGGGCAAAATGCAAAGCATTGCAGAGGCTTTAGAATATGATATTCAAGCCAACGATTAGAATGCAAAGAAAATGAAAGGCAAAAGGTTATTTATACTCCATTTGCCTACATTTTTGTGCTTCCTCCAGTCATTCAGTTAAGGAAAGGGAACTCAATAAAATCAGAAACAAGACCTGGCAGGTTTTAAAAACCTGCCAGGTCTGATTGAAAACTGATGGATGTTATTTAATTCTTACTCCTAAGCGTTCTATCTTCTCGCTTAGAAAGGGAAAAGAGATAGACCCTTAACTTAATGATAATGCTGCGCTACCTACCTACATGCTGTATTCTAAAGCAACTGATACTTTTAAAGTGTAAAAATGTTAAGGAACACACTCAGAAAAGCGGATATATCCCTTATTTTAGTTGCTACGATTGGTTTGGGGCTTTCAATTATCGCCTTTTTCTATGTTCATCAATGGGAATATGATCAAGCATTTCAGGAAAAGCAAAAGCAAGCGGATGATTATGTAAGAATTTTAAGGCAAACTTTTTCTACGTTTAGTAATGTTTTGCATTCCATTCGTGGTTTACATAATGTCCATAACCAAATTACACGAGAAAGCTTTACCCAATTTGTTGACAACGAACTATTAGCTTATCATGGTATTCAAGGGCTGGAATGGATAGCCTATGTGCCTGCTGCTAAACGTTTTGAAATCGAACAACGCCTCCAAAATAGAGAAAATAATCCTGCATTTCGTTTTTGGGAGCGTTCTTTGCGTAACAAAAATAAGCAACCTGCTATTTCACGTGCTGCCTACTATCCCATCCTATTTACCGAACCAATGCAAAATAACGCGCAGCAGCGTGGTTATGATGTCAGTTCAGATCTGGCACTAAAAATAGCTTTAGAAAAATCAAGAGATCAAGGTCAGTTAATTGCTAGTGGCGCTATTCAACATTTTTCAAATAAAATTGCTACCACAGGGTTTCATGTATTTTTGCCAGTATACAAAAAAGGCAAAATTCCACTTTCTAAAGAAGAGCGGCGTCATAAGTTAGTTGGATTTGCTTCAGGGACCGTTTTATATCAAGATTTAATCCAAGCAGTATTACGTTTACCCAAGCAAAGGACAGATGTGTTTCTTTCCATTATTGATAACACACGAGGTTCGCGAGGCCGTGTACTATACGCTCCAGCTTGGTATTTACGTGATCCTGAATTGCAAGGGCAAGCCAAACAAATTTTGGAAACGCCACTTGAATTTGGTGGCAGGCAGTGGCTAGTTGTCCTCAATCATACAAGGGAGGGCTTTAGATCCCAAACTAGCTATGCTTGGGGAGTGCTAACCGTGATCCTGTTATTTACTCTGGGGGTACTACATTATATGTATGTGACCCTAACTCGAGCACGTTGGGCTGAATCTCTAGTTGCTAAACGAACTTTAAGCTTGTCCGAGGCTAATCAAGCCCTGAATCGTGAAGTCGAAGTACGTCAACGTATGACAATTGATTTAGAAATCAGTCAGCAACGTTTTCAAGCAATTTTTGATGAAGCTGCTATGGGCATCGTACAAACTGATTTAGAAGGCCGCATTTTACAAAGTAATAAAGCAATGCAATTTCTTCTCGGCTATGAAGAACAAGCATTAAAAAATCACTACCTCAAAGAATTTGCCTACTCAGAGGATAAAGAAGCTGATTTTTCCTTGCTGCAAAAAATGTTGGCGGGTAAATTTAATACCTACTTAATCGGTAAGCGCTATATTCATAAAGACGAACATATTATTTGGACCAGCCAAAACTGTTCAATGGTGAGAGATGCCAATTCACCTTTTATCATTAGCATGATTGAGGATATCACAGAAAGAAAGCAAGCAGAAGATGCACGTTTGCAAGCGGAAAAAAAATACAGAAAAATTTTTGAGAATGCCATTGAAGGTATTTTTCAATGTACACCTAATGGCCATTTTTTAAACGTCAATCCTGCATTTGTTCGAATGTTAGGATATGAATCTGCAGAACAGCTTTGCCAAGAAGTCACAGATATAGGTAAGCAAGTTTATGCTCAACCTGAGCACCGACAAAAATTTTTAGCCTTGCTAGAAACTCGTTCTGAAGTTCAAGGATTTGAATATCAAGCACGTTGCCGAAATGGGACAGTGATTTGGGTGAACGAAACTGTACGAGTGGTTAAAAGTGACGATCAACAGGTCCTGTTTTATGAAGGTATTGTTGAAGATGTAACTGAACGTAAGCGAACTGAAGAAAAATTACTCTATGATGCTTCTCACGATCAACTTACGGGGTTGTTTAACCGCAATGCTTTTACTGAGCGGCTTTCTGATGCACTTAGACATTTACATGAACAACGGGCTAAAATTGGTGATTTGCCCATAGTACAAGGCAATTCAATTCAATTTGCCGTGTTATTTGTTGATTTGGATCGCTTTAAAATCGTCAATGATAGCATGGGCCACTGGTGGGGAGATAAACTACTAGTTCAAATTGCACGACGTCTGGATTCCCTCTGTGAAGATGATACTGCAGCCCGGTTTGGGGGAGATGAATTTGCAGTCTTGCTTAAAGGTATTCCTAATTCATCAGAGCTAGAACAACGAGTACAACAAATTCAAGGGCGGCTACAACAACCTTACATTTTAGAGGGCCAAACGTTTATTACCACTGTCAGTACTGGGGTAGCTGTTGCCTATATGAACAGCCATTTATATAGTAATACGGATGAAATTCTGCGAGATGCTGATACGGCCATGTATGAAGCCAAGCGGGCGGGTAAAAGTCGTTATGTTATCTTCCAGCCCGGGATGCATGCTCATGTTGCAAACATGTTACAAATGGAAGCAGATATTCGTAATGCTTTTGAAAAAGGAGAATTTGTACTTTATTATCAGCCAATTGTGTCTCTACAAAAACGGCATATTATTGGTTTAGAAGCACTGATTCGCTGGAAACATCCTGAAAGAGGAATGATTTCACCTGATAAATTTATCCCACTTTCTGAAGAAACAGGTTTAATTAATTATCTAGGTTTATGGGTATTTGAAACGGCATGCTTACAATTGAAAAAATGGCAAACTCAATTTCCTGAACATGCTAGCTTGAGTATGAATATTAATGTTTCACCCATACAACTTAAACAAACACGGATAGTTAATGATATTCAAGATATTTTGGAACAAACAGGAATAGAACCCAGTACCTGTCACATGGAAATTACCGAAACTGCCATGATGCAAGACCCTGAAGCCATGTTGGAAGTACTTAATGACATCAAACAATTAGGCGTACAACAATACGTTGATGATTTTGGAACAGGCTATTCTTCCTTGAGTTATTTACGTAAATTTCCAATTGACGCATTGAAAATTGATAAAAGTTTTATTCAAGAAATTGATGCACCAGGCAAATCTACCCATGTCGCTAAAGCCATTATATCTTTGGGTGAAGCATTTAACTTGAAAGTAGTGGCTGAAGGGGTTGAAAGTAGTTTTCAAATTGCAGTTTTGGAATCAGCCCATTGTCACTATTTACAGGGTTTTTTATTTTCACGCCCTAAAGATGCCCAGTCTATGGAAAATTACCTCGCCCTGGGGCTACAAGATGAAGTAAAATTAGCCATGGATGATGAAGCAAGAATGCAAAAATCTTGCGCTTGATTTAAGAACCTGTTTAAAGTTTTTTTAGAATGATAGCCAAAAAAGCTAGCATAACGAATTGTAGACTAGAATTGAGGTTTCTTTCGCAGTTTTTCCAAAGTCTTCGACACTTATCTAACCAAGCAAAAGACCTTTCAACAATCCATCGCTTGGGCAAAACTTTAAAGGTGTGCAATTCACTACGTTTGACGACTTCCACTGTTGCTTGGAGTTTATGTTTTACTTCTTTGGCAAAAGGAGCTCGGGTATATCCACCATCTACTAACACTTTTTCTACACCAGACAATTTGCAACGTTCAAAAGCCTTCAAAGCACCTTTCCTATCTGTCACATTAGCCGTTGTTATCTCAATAGCGTGTGGAAAGCCTTGTGTATCTACTGCTATATGCCGCTTGATACCAGATACTTTCTTGCCTGCGTCATCACCTTTTTTCTCAGCACAATCAACATTCTTTACACTCTGTGAGTCAACTATCAACATACTTGGAGTAGTAATACACCAGTTGCCATTTAGGAAAACCTTCTGGTAGCATTCTCCACTGACAACCACTTTTGAGTACGTACAATACTGCACAAAAGATTTCATAAAGCTCCACTTTCCTTGGACTAGTGCGTTTGCGGGCTCTTTCCAGAAGGGGTTGGATTTGTTCAAATTGTTTGCGACTTAGGTCGCTTGGGTATGTTTTTCTCATTACTTCATTATCTGACAACTTTTAAATTTTTTCAAAGACTTTAAACAGGTTCTGAGAGCGACTCACGTCAGCGAAATGAAAATGCTTATGAAGTTATCTATCTGAATGACCTTACTAGTAATCCTAAGCATCAGTTTCCATTGTCTCAAAAATGGATAAATGCTTTATCCAAAGCTTTTCCAGAACAAATTAGAGCGAAGCGAGCTTTAGTGCCAAAAACAAAATTAGCCTATGTAGGATGCGCTGACGCTAGGAAGCGCATCAATGATGGCGTAATGATTAACCTATTTCTGTGTGTCTTGATTTGCTACAAGGTAGAATTTTTTCTTGCTCCCAAACTCTAGTTTGAGAGTGTCTGCATGAGAAACTCTGCTTCCCCGCAAAGCAAAGCTTTGCTGGCTAGCCATTACCAAGCTGGAGCTTGCTAACGGGCTAACCCGCAACAAAAATGCGTTTACTCATCAAATCAAAGAAAAAGTAACCAAATTATAATATAGTGCTGTTACTTCCTAAATAAAATGCTATTAAATCTGAATGACAACAAATAAAAACACGCTAATATTGGTTGATGGATCAGGTTACTTATATCGCGCTTTTCATGCGCTTCCCCCATTAACTAATTCTCAAGGTATGCCCACAGGTGCGATTTACGGGATTACCAATATGTTAAAGAATTTACTGGCTGAATATCAGCCAACCTATGTGGCTGTGGTATTTGATGCGCGAGGAAAAACCTTTCGTCACGACCTGTATACAGAGTACAAAGCAAATCGGCCTGCTATGCCAGATGACTTAAGTCAGCAAATTCCTTGGGTGCATGAACTAATTCAGGCATTGGGGTTTCCCTTATTAGCAGAAGCAGGTGTTGAGGCCGATGATGTGATTGGTACTTTGGCCAAACAAGCAGAGTCAGCAGGCATGCAAACTTTGATTTTTACAGGAGACAAAGATTTTGCCCAACTAGTCAACGACCATATTATCTTAGTTGACACCATGAAAAATACGCGCTTGGATACACAAGGTGTCCAAACTAAATTTGGAATTCCACCCGAATTAATGGTGGACTATCTCAGTTTGATTGGTGATACGGTGGATAATGTGCCTGGTGTGAATAAAGTAGGGCCTAAAACAGCGGTAAAATGGTTGGACGCTTACGGCTCACTGTCGGAGATTATGAAACATGCGGATAAAATTAAAGGTAAAGTGGGGGAAAATTTAAGAAATGCTTTAAATTACTTGCCGTTAACCCAACAATTAGTGACGATTAAATGTGATGTGCCTCTTTCCAAAACGCCTGCTGAACTGACTTTAAATACGCCTGATAATGTCAAATTATATCCGCTTTATGAAACTTTGGCCTTTAAACAGTGGTTAAATGAAGTTTCTGAATTTGGTGAACCTGCTTCAAAAATTGTTGAACATGATTACCAAACAATTTTAACCGAGGATGCATTTTCTTACTGGTTAGAAAAATTACAACAATCAGAAATATTTGCAGTGGATACAGAAACAACCAGTTTAAATCCGCTAGAAGCTGAAATTGTCGGCATTTCTTTTGCTGTAAAGCCGTATGAGGCTGCTTATTTACCACTTACTCATGACTATATTGGTGCTCCCGCTCAATTAGAGAGAGAAAAGGTTTTCAAACACCTTCGACCCATTTTAGAAAATCCAAAACTGTTAAAAGTGGGTCAAAATCTTAAATATGACTTCCAAATTCTGAAAAAATATAATATTCAATTGCAAGGCATGGCTTTTGACACGATGCTTGAATCTTACATTCTGGAAAGTACAACCAAGCACGATATGGATTCAATGGCCCAAAAGCATTTGCAGCATAAAACAATTCCTTTTGAACAAGTGGCTGGCAAGGGCAAAAAACAATTAACTTTTAATCAGATTGACCTTGAACACGCTTCACCTTATGCGGCTGAAGATGCGGATGTCACTTTGCAGTTGCACCATGTTTTCACCCCTAAATTACAACAAATACCCAGGTTAAAATCTGTCCTAACTGACATTGAAATGCCACTAGTGCCTATTTTGGCGAACATGGAAAATAATGGTGTTAAAATTGATGCTAATCAGCTTTATGCGCAAAGTCTTGAATTGTCAGCACAGCTTGCAAAATTAGAAACAGAAGTTCACCAATTAGCAGGTAAAACCTTTAATTTAAACTCACCTAAACAATTACAAACTTTGTTTTTTGACGAACTAAAATTACCTGTGTTGAAAAAAACCCCTAAAGGCGAGCCATCAACTGCAGTGGAAGTATTGGAAGAGCTGGCGGCGGATTATCCATTGCCGCAATTAATTTTGCAACATCGTAGTTTGAGTAAATTAAAATCAACTTATACCGATGCTTTGCCCAAACAAATCAGTCCTCATACCGGACGAGTGCACACCTCTTATCACCAGGCAGTAACAGCAACAGGACGTTTGTCATCGACAGATCCTAATTTACAAAATATTCCCATTCGCACAGCAGAAGGTCGACGTATCCGTCAGGCATTTGTTGCACCAAAAGATTATGTGTTGTTGGCAGCGGATTATTCGCAAATTGAATTGCGGATTATGGCCCATTTATCCCAAGATGAAAAATTGCTCACCGCATTTGCCAACCACCAAGACATTCACCAGGCCACGGCGGCGGAAGTGTTTCAAACAGAAATTGCCCAAGTGACTTCTGAACAACGTAGAAAAGCAAAAGCGGTTAATTTTGGTTTGATTTATGGGATGCAAGCCTTTGGGTTAGCCAAACAGTTGGGCATTGAACGCAAGGAAGCGCAAACTTATATTGACACTTATTTTGAACGCTATCCCCAAGTAAAAGCCTTTATGGAAGCGACACGGGAACTTGCGCGACAACAAGGCTACGTGGAAACAGTGTTTGGGCGGCGATTATATGTGCCTGAAATTAATTCACGAAATTATCAACGGCGACAATATGCTGAACGCAGCGCTATTAATGCCCCCATGCAAGGTACGGCGGCAGACATTATCAAATTAGCCATGATTAAAGTGGATCAGTGGATACAAACGTGTGCAATGGACGTTAAAATGCTTTTACAAGTCCATGATGAATTAGTGTTTGAAGTACCACAAAATTATGTTGAAAAAGCAAAAGCAGAAATTGGACAAGCAATGATCAATGCGGCACAGCTCAAGGTACCACTTGTGGTTGACATAGGTATGGGGGAAAATTGGGAACAAGCATATTAGCTTTGCTTATTTACCCATATTGCGATATGCCATTAAACTAAGAACCTGTTTAAAGTCTTTGAAAAAGTTTAAAAGTTTGTCAGATAATGGAACAATGAGAAAAACATACCCAAGCGATATAAGTCGTAAGCAATTTGAACAAATCCAACCTTTTCTAGAAAGAGCTCGCAAACGTACTAGTCCAAGGAAAGTGGAGCTTTATGAAATCTTTTGTGCAGTATTGTACGTACTCAAAAGTGGTTGTCAGTGGAGAATGCTACCAGAAGGTTTTCCTAAATGGCAACTGGTGTATTACTACTGGAGGATTTGGAGTAAAACTAATGATGAAGGAAAACCAAGTTTACTGGAACAACTCTTAAAAAAAACAGGTTGGCGTGGTCCGAAAGAACCTTGGACGCAATGCCACTCCAAGTATGTTGATAGTTAATTCGCAAAGTGTAAAGAATGTTGATTGTGCTGAGAAAAAAGGTGATGACGCAGGCAAGAAAGTACCTGGTATCAAGCGGCATCTATAGCTAGCGCATTATAATTTGTCAGTATTGAAATGAAGAGTAAATAGGGTATCGACATTGCAGCGTTCTCGTTTGCGAATAGCCTTAGCTTGAGC
>JADGDF010000128.1 GCA_016745055.1 Thiotrichaceae bacterium
GGCTCAAGCTAAGGCTATTCGCAAACGAGAACGCTGCAATGTCGATACCCTATTTACTCTTCATTTCAATACTGACAAATTATAATGCGCTAGCTATAAGTGTCGAAGACTTTGGAAAAACTGCGAAAGAAACCTCAATTCTAGTCTACAGTTCGTTATGCTAGCTTTTTTGGCTATCGTACTTAAAAGACTGTAAACAGGTTCTAACGGCATGCTTCTTTTTCCTCTATATTCTTGTTGTGGTGATAAAAATATAGCAATGAAACATGCCGTTTTAAACTCTTTTCTAGATTATTAAGTCGAGCATCGCGTTAAATTAAGTAATTCTTAAAGGTATCAACCTCTAGTTTATACCTAATATTTGGTAATATAGATACTTAGGTTTATTGAGTTTCCAAAATTGTTTAATTATATTTAAATTTAGTGAATGTGGAGATAAATTCATAATTCGTAGGTTGAGTTAACATCAGGAAGCCCAACCTACGGATTTAGAGTTTCAAAACTGTTAGTTCAAAAATTCAAACTGTAGATATGAATTTTTAACCCTGCATAAATTTAAAACCAAAAACGAATACCTGCAACAAATTGAATATCTTCGCCTTCTGCTTCACTATAATCCGCCGTTTTCCCAAATTGACGACCCCATTGCACACCAATATAAGGTGCAAATTCACGCCGTATTTCATAACCCAAACGTAATCCTACGGATATATCTGATAAACCACTGCCAATACCGATTTCTGGATCATTTTTGCCATAAAGGTTGGTTTCAATTTCAGGAATAAGTACCCAGCGTTGAGTCAGCATCAATTCATATTCAGTACTGAGACGCAAAGCAGTCCGTCCTTCGTCACCAACAAACAGGCTGACATCAATCTCAAAGTAGTAAGGCGTTAACCCTTGAAGACCAATGGCAAACCAGTCACGATTGGGTTTAGGATAAGCATCATGCCGCCAACCAACCTGCATATCCCAATAAGGCGCAATGGCATGACTATAAAGTAATTGAGTTTCCAACTCTTCATAGTCACCATTGACCCGTTCACCTTCAGTTTTGAAATATAGTTTGTTTAAATCCTTGCCTAACCAAGCTTGGGTTTCCCAAACTAAAGGTGTGTGATCATCAGCATCCCGTAGTTCTAGTTGATCCATTTTTAACATAAATAAAAGAGGATCATCTTTTCCCATGGCTAAAACTAGGGTAGGTAACAGTAGCCAACTTAAAATTAGTGATAAGTATTTCATGATGCCTCCTTAACTGACACGTACTTCACGGAACATGCCCAACATGTGATACAACAAATGACAATGGTAAGCCCAACGCCCTTTGGCATCCGCCGTTACTAAATAGCTGATTTTCGCGCCTGGTTGGACAATGACTGTATGCTTGCGAGGAATATGATCAGAATCACCTGTTTCTAAATCGCTCCACAGGCCGTGTAAATGGATGGGATGATTCATCATGGTATCGTTGACCAACGTAATGCGTAAGCGTTCACCATAATGCAATTCCAGAGGTTCAGCATCGGCAAATTTAATACCATTGATTGACCACATATAACGGCTCATGTTGCCAGTAAGATGTAATTCAATTTCTCGTGAAGGTTCCCGTGGATCAGGCGTTTTAACAAGATTTTTTAAATCGCTGTAAACTAATACTCGCCGCACATTATTACGTAAGCCGACACCAGGATCATCCAAACGATATTGTGCTCCATCAGCATGCATATCCACATGTGGCCCATATTCACTGGGTAGGTGTTTTATTGGTGCATTGCTACCATAACCTGCTTTACCAGCCGTATCTGTTGTATGATCCATTGGCATATCATGTCCGGCATGTGTATTGTGATCCATCGCTTTTTTTGACATTTTTGCCATATCATGGCCTGCATGAAGACTATGATCCATTGCTTTTGGCATTGCCGCCATATTGTGACCTGCGTGAGCACCATGCATACCTCCATGTTTCATCCCCATATCTGCATGTGTGAGAATAGGTAAGGGATCCATGGGTGGCACTTCAGCTTTTAAAGCTGGATTTGGCGTTAATGTGCCACGGGCATAACCTGAACGATCAATCGCTTGGGAAAATATGGTATAAGCCCTGTCATCTTTTGGCTCGACAATCACATCATAAGTTTCAGCCACACCGATACGAAATTCATCTACACCAACAGGTTCAACATATTGTCCATCTGCCGCAATGACCGTCATTTTTAACCCAGGAATACACACGTCAAAAAATGTCATGGCCGCTGCATTGATAAAGCGCAAACGTACTTTTTCACCACGCTTGAATAAGCCTGTCCAACCTTCGGCAGGTGTTTGTCCATTCATTAAAAAAGTATAGGTATAACCCGTGACATCAGAAAGATCACGATCAGTCATGCGCATTTGGTTCCACATCGCGCGTTCATTCCAGGTTTCGCTAACCCCTTTATCACGCACTTCTCGCCACAAATCACTGACCGTTCTCTCATTGAAATTGTAGTAATGACTCAATTTTTTCAGCTTGCGGTAAATGGTATTGGGATTTTCATCACTCCAATCCGATAACACCACCACATAATCACGGTCATAAGTCACTGGTTCTTTTTGCAATGGGTCAATAACAATGGCACCATAATGCCCTGTTTGCTCTTGAAAGCCGGAATGACTGTGATACCAATAAGTACCACTTTGGTTAACTTTAAATTGATAAGTAAACGTTTCACCCGGCGCAATGCCATCAAAGGTTAAACCTGGGACGCCATCCATCTTATTAGGTAAAATAATGCCATGCCAATGTATGGAAGAACTTTCTGATAAGGTATTAGTGACTTTGAGGGTGACAGTATCTCCCTCTCGCCAACGTAAAATAGGAGCGGGCACTGAACCATTAACTGTGGTTGCAATACTAGGCATTCCTGTAAAGTTCACTGGTTGTTCACCAATTGTCAGATTAAAATGTTTACCGCGTAACTCTGCTGGACCTTGCTGTGTAGACAGTTGTGCCAGTGCTGAGGTTGGGCGCAAACCCAGGCCCACCATAACACCACCCAATGCAAAACCCTGCACGAAGCGGCGACGGCTGAGACATACGCCATCTGGAACATGCGTAAAAGTAGCCATAATAAAATCCTTTTGCTGTCAGTCGAATCAAGGACGGTTCTTGACTGTAAAAAAAAGAGAAAATGTAAAAATATTAGGCAGATGCCCATAGCAAAAGGATTTATACTTTGGGAGGACGGAATAAAGCTGAGGGATAATTGGGAAGATAACTTACACTAATTGCTTGTTGCCACTGGTTTTTAGGCAATGAAGGATTCAAAATGGAGATTATTTGCAAAAGACCACCGCACAAAGCACAGTGGGATTGAGAGCAGTCACCATATTTGCAATGTGTCAATTGAGGATTTTCACAGGCTGTCGCAATATTATTTTGTGTATAATGCATTTGCATTTCCGCGTGATGATTTACAGACGCAGCACTACTTTCACCTTCTGCATACAAGAAGCGGAAAGGCAATGCACTGATTACAAAAATGAGCAACATTGCAATAAATTTATTAGATAATGCATTCATGGTAGTAATTGTAAGTTTTACTACAGCGATACACAAGAGCAAAAGAACGTGAGTTTAAAGTCTAAACTATACATTAATTAAACTTTCCAACGGGATATTTAGACCTTTATGTAAGTTACGAATCATATCAATAGATAAATTGCGTTTACGATTCATTATTTCTGAAACACGCCCTCGACTACCAATGTAAGGTTCAAGGTCTTTACGATTAAAGCCACGAATTTCCATTTCAAATTTAATGGCCTCAATAGGATCAGGTGGTGCAATAGAGTAATGTCTAGCTTCATAAGCTTCCACTAAAGTGAAAAGCACTTCAAGTTCATCACTTTCAAGTGTGCCAGATTCAGCACCCCAGAGTGTTTCAACACGGGCCAAAGCAGTTTCATAATCAGCTTCAGTTTTAATTGGATTTATTGTAACCATAACTTTAAAAATCTTTAATTAAGTAATGTTTGCATCTCCTCTTTTGGGGAGATTTTTGTTTAAGTAATTTTGAAGTTATTTATTGTTTCTGCATCAATCTTATCATATTCAGCATGAGTGCCAATAAATTTAATAAAAATCCATCCTCTGTTGTAATCAATAGCAACTATCAATCGGTAGTCATTATTCTTAATTTTAAATCGTACTCGGTTGCCTTTAATAAATTTTACTTGATGTCCAAAGTCCTTTTCAATGTCTTGGCGGGATGTCCAAAGCGCTTTGCGTACCTTCTCATCCCATGCTTTAAGTACTTGTTCTGAATCAGGGTGTTTCTCCCAAAACTTGTGTAAATTTTTTATTGCTATCACTCTCATGACAATCCTTGTCAATTTTAGAGAAAAATATAGATAATTACAGATTATGTTACAATTATACGCTGATTCCAATTTGGGATCAAGCAAAAAGGTAAAATAATTTTGAAATTTTTTATGGTAACTCAATACTAAGATATTTATTTGCTAAAATTGGTAAATATGAATGAATCTCAATTTGACCATAAAAACTTTTTAGCTAAAACGACGCAAAAACCAGGGGTTTATTGCATGTCAGACTCAAAAAATATAATTATTTATGTGGGAAAAGCTAAAAACTTAAAAAAACGTTTAAGCAGTTATTTTCGTAAATTTTCTTCCCTTCCGACTAAAACTCAGGCTTTAGTGGCTCAAATCGTACATATTGAAACAACAATCACACATACAGAAAGTGAAGCACTGATTTTAGAAAGTACTTTAATAAAAAAATACCAACCTCGTTACAATATTCTGCTCAGAGATGACAAGAGTTATCCTTATATTTATTTATCTGCGCATCCCAATTATCCAAGATTAAGCTTGCATCGCGGCTCCAAACGAGAAAAAGGTCAATATTTTGGTCCTTATCCTCATGCTAAAGCAGTTTATGAAAGTTTACATTTGATGCAAATTTTATTTCCTATTCGTCAATGTCGAGACAGTTTTTTTCGTAACCGTTCTCGCCCTTGCTTACAATACCAAATTAAGCGTTGTAGTGCCCCATGTGTTGGTTTAATTGATATAAAAACTTATCAAGAAGAAATACAGCACGCTACTTTATTTTTACAGGGTAAAAGCCAAGTTGTCATCAGCAGTTTAGTGGAAAAAATGCAAATGGCAGCCCAAAATTTGAATTATGAAAAAGCCGCACATTACCGTGATCAAATTAATCATTTAAAAAAATTACAAGCACATCAGTATGTTAGTACTGAAAAAAATAATAACGTTGATGTCATTGCTGCGGCTATTCATAACAATATTGGCTGTGTGCAAGTCTTATCAATACGTGATGGTCGGCATTTAGGCAGTCGGGCTTTTTTTCCTAAACATGTTCAAGAATCTGATGTAAGTGGGTTGCTCACTGCATTTCTTTCGCAATATTATTTAGGAACTCCACATGATTTACCGGATGAGATTATTCTAAATCAAATTATTGAAGAGCATGAATTATTGATAGAAGCTATTTGGCAGCAAAAAAATAAAAAAATTCAAATTTATGCAAATGTGCGCGGCACTAAAGCTCGTTGGGTAGAAATGGCAATAGAAAATGTACAAGCAAGTTTAGCTCATCATCAGCCTAGTCAGTATCGAGAACGCTTAGCAACACTAACGCAATTATTACAACTTGAACTTATGCCGCAACGTTTGGAATGTTTTGATGTGAGCCACAGTTTAGGTGAAGCTACCGTGGCATCCTGTGTTGTATTTGGAGAACAAGGGCCTATTCCAAGTGCTTATCGGCGTTTTAATATCACCAATATTACACCTGGTGATGATTATGCGGCCTTAAATCAGGCATTGAAAAAGCGTTATACCAAATTGGCAACTCACCCAGAAAATTTACCTGATTTAGTCTGTATTGATGGAGGGAAAAAACAAGTTAAGGTTGCTCAAGTCGTCTTTGAAGAACTGCAATTAAATGCAGTACAAATCATTGGCATTGTCAAAGGAGAAGGCAGAAAAGCGGCATTAGACAATCTTATCGTTTCTTTGCAAGATAAACCTCTAATAGTACCCAAACATTCACCCGCATTACACTTAATTCAACACTTGAGAGATGAAGCACACCGTTTTGCCATCACCGCACACCGTAAAAAGCGTAGACAACAGAGACAAACTTCTGTATTAGAACAAATTGAAGGTATTGGTGCTAAACGTCGACAACGTTTAATGAATCATTTTGGAGGATTGCAAGGCATTACAACGGCTGGGGTCGAAGATTTAGCTTCTGTACCAGGCATCAATAAGCAGCTTGCACAGAAAATATACGATTTTTTTATGGATAAATAAGAATTTGGAGTTTTTAACCGCTAATTATTATGTCTATGCCATTAAAGTTATAGCACAGCCTAAAAAAATCTTGAAAAGATATATCTATTTTGGTTAAATGCTGAGGTCTCATATAAATAAAAATAAATAAGGTACAAACATTTCTTGCTATGTAAATTATTTATTAAAATTAGGTCAGTTAGATTAATTAAGTAGTACTAACAGTCTGATTAAATTAAGCTGAGGAATTCATATGCCAAAATTGCTTCATACGCTATTGTTAACGATTGGAACTGCTGTCACAGTGGGTTGTCTTGATTCTTCTGAAGTAAATTCTCTCTGGAACGATGATGAATCAAACACTGGATATAAAACCACGGTGTTCGTAAAAAGCCCAACTATTGCAGGTGGTTCTAATGGTTTTTCCTTTGATGATAAAGACCAACTTCATCTTACCAGCCTTTTCGGCCGTTCTATTCATATCATCAATACTGATACGGGTGAAATTAAGAAAACATTTACGGCTGAAGATAGCATTGGTGGACCTGATGATATTGTGTTAGATGCTGATAACAATATGTATTGGACATCCTTTTTTTCCGGTGAAATAGGAAAAACAACACCAACGGGAGAAACTATTACGCAATTTGTTGCGCCTTTCGTTAATCCAATTGCCTTTGCAAATGATGGCCGCTTGTTTACTGCCGCTGATTTCTTTGCGAGCGGCCTTTATGAGGTTGATCCTAATTTAATTGCTGCTCCAAGGTTAGTTGAGCCGGATGTAAAACTAAACGGCATGGAATTTGGACCTGATGGATTGTTATATGCATCTGCGCCTAACTCTACATCTGCTAAAATTGTTCGTGTTGATGTTGACCGGGCAATCGTGACTGATTTAATAGATAGTTCCTATGGTTTAGGTCTCACAGGCTCCATAAAATTTAATTCTAAAGGAGAACCTCACAGTTTTCGTTCAAGTGATGGCATGATTTATCGCATTGACTTACAAACTGATCCGTTGGGTATTGAGACTGTGGGTTATTTTTCTAGAGGGATGATAGATAACTTAGAATTTGATTCTCAGAACCGATTATTTATTTCTAATTCACATGACGGTTCTGTTGTGGAAATGTTAGCGGATGGTTCTGTGCGTGACGTTGTACCGCCTGGTTTTGTCACACCAAGTGGGATAGCTGTCAAAAAAAGAAACGATGGCGCTACCTCAATTTTTCTTGCAGATTTGTTTACTTTTATAGAGTTTGATGCAACCACGGGAAATGAACTAAGTGCTGCCCATGAAGACCTAATGCCTGGTGGGTTATTAGGGCCTTCGACAATTTCTGTGGATGGTAATAATTTTATTATTACTTCTATTGTTTTTCCCAATGTTCAGATTTGGGATCACGAAAATCATGTGGTGGTTGCTGAATACGAAGGGTTTGTCAGCGCGCTCAATGCTATTCGCTTTCAAGATAGCTTAGTGATTGCAGAAATAGGGGCTGATCTTAAAACACCTCGACTGATTCTCATGGATAACAGCGGTAATAAAAGACAAACGATTGCTGATGCTGGTCAAGGTTTAGTGACACCTATTGGACTTGTTGCTAGAAATGGTAATTTATGGGTAAGTGACTGGGCGACCGGTAAATTATTACAAGTGGCCAGTGATGGTATTCCTTTGGTGGTACCTATTACTGTGGCCTCAGGCTTAGACAAACCAGAAGGTTTAGCTGTAGATTCAGCAGGTAGAATCCTCATTGTAGAGTCAGGCAAAGGCCAACTGTCTCGTTTAGACTTAACGACAGGGCAAGTAGAAGTGCTTGCTACCAAGCTGGGACTAGGGCGAGAAGGCTTAAATGGTATGGCGCCTACATTTATGTTTAATGGTGTCGCTGTTGATGATCAAGACATCATTTACGTCACAGGCGATATAGATAATGTAATTTATCGCATCGAACCCAAAAAATAGCTCAATTCCTTCCAATTAAACTCATTACCCTTTTGGGAATGTAAATTTAACCTTGCATCCTTTCCTGCTAAGGAAGGGAGCAAGAAGTAGTTGGATGTAGTAACCTTATATCCTAGCGACGCAGGCCATTAATAAAATCTTTTGCAGAAATGATTTTACCTCCGGATTTTTGCAGTTGTGCAATACGTAAAATTCCTTCTTCTGTCATAACATCCAATGTATCTTCAGAAATTAATACTTGACCAATTTCATCTGTATTTTTCGTCGTTGTTTCAGCAGTAGCTTCCCAAATGCGTACTGTTTGCTCAAATAATGTGGCTTGTGCAACTGGCCAGGGGTTAAATGCTTTTACTTTTTTTGCTAACACAATTGCAGGCAATTGCCAATCTAGCTGTGCTTCACTTTTTTCCAACTTATGGGCATACGTTGCTTGAGTATCGTCTTGTGTTTCAGGTTCAAGTTGCTCAATCGTATCAATATTTGCCGATAGTAGCTGTGCGCCTAAATTGGACAAACGATCATGTAAAGTTTGAGCATTATCTGCTGGCAAAATATCAATGACCGCTTTTTTTAACATGCTCCCCGTATCTAGCCCTGCATCCATTTGCATTAAAGTAATACCTGTCACTTCATCACCCGCTAATAATGCTCGTTGAATAGGTGCCGCCCCCCGCCAACGCGGTAAAAGTGATGCGTGTACATTTACACAACCAAAACGTGGGGTATTTAATACTGTTTGAGGTAAAATTAGCCCATAGGCGACTACGACCATTAAGTCAGCATGTAAGTTTTGTAATTCCGTTTGAGCATCAACAGTTTTGAGCGTTTTTGGCTGATAAACAGGAATATTGCGTTCAGTAGCTAACGACTTAACGGGGCTAATGTGTAGTTTTTGGCCTCTTCCCGCTTTTCTATCAGGCTGAGTATACACTGCACACACTTGGTGCTGTGAATCAAGCAAGGCTTGTAAACAAGGCACAGAAAAGTTTGGTGTACCTGCAAAAACAATACGCTTGGGTGCCATACTCAAGAAGCTCGTTTGGTCAATTTAGTTCGAATGCGTTGCCGTTTAAGTGAAGATAAATAATCCACAAATAATTTGCCGCGTAGATGATCTATTTCATGCTGTATACAAATAGCTAACAAATGTTCAGCCTCTAAGGTGAGTGCATCGCCTTTTTCATTCAAGGTTTTTACTGTGATTTGTTCTGCTCGTTCAACTTCTTCGTAAAAACCTGGGACTGAGAGACAACCTTCTTCAGAAGAAGTTTTACCTTCTGTCTCAACAATTTTGGGATTAATTAAACACAGCGGCTGATCTTTTTCTTCAGAAATGTCAATGACAATAATCTGTTTGTGAATATTAACCTGTGTAGCGGCAAGACCAATACCTGGTACGTTATACATGGTTTCAAACATATCCGCTACAATTTGGCGAATTTTATCATCAACCACGTCGACCTGCTTTGCTTGAGTGCGTAATCTAGGATCTGGGTAATGAAGAATTTGCAAGACAGACATAAAATATTTTAACCACTAATCATCAGTTTTTCGAGCATTTGCAAACGCATCGGCCATGGCACTGTTAAATACAGGTGCATCTTTGGTTTTTTTGACGGGTCTATTATTACTTCTTTCTTTAGACTTCCCAGCAGGCTTATTAGTCGCTGCTTTTTTAGGTTTTTGTGCTGGTTTGTTAGCCGCCGATGCCGAGGTAGCTTCGTCTTCTAAGCGCATAGTTAAGGCAATTCGTTTTCGTTTTTCATCCACTTCTAATACTTTAACTTTGACGACATCGCCCGCTTTAACGATTTTACGCGGGTCCTTCACAAAGTCAGCAGACAAGGCAGAAATATGAACTAAGCCATCTTGATGAACGCCAACATCAACGAAGGCACCAAAATTGGTTACATTAGTTACAGCCCCTTCTAAAATCATACCAATCTTAAGGTCACTAATTTTGTCGACGCCTTCCATAAAAGTAGGGGTTTTAAATTCAGGCCGTGGATCACGACCCGGTTTTTCAAGCTCATTTAATATATCAGTCACTGTGGGTGTTCCAAATTTTTCATCAGTAAAGTCAGTTGGTTTTAAAGTTCGCAGAAATTGACTATCTCCCATAACCACGTTGATAGATTTTGCCGTTTTCTTTAAAATACGTTCAATAACAGGGTAAGCCTCAGGGTGAACAGCAGAAGCATCCAATGGATTTTCGCCGTTCGTAATACGTAAAAAACCAGCCGCTTGTTCAAAGGTCTTTTCTCCAAAACGGGACACTTGTTTTAAAGCGTCACGGCTCGGAAAAGCACCATTTTGATTCCGAAATTCAACAATATTACGGGCTAAAGTTTTGTTTAAACCAGATACGCGAGTGAGCAGGGGAATTGATGCCATATTTACATCGACGCCCACAGCATTTACACAATCTTCGACGACAGAGTCCAATTCTCGAGCCAATTGAGTTTGGCTGACATCGTGTTGATATTGTCCCACACCTATGGATTTAGGGTCAATTTTTACCAATTCTGCTAAAGGGTCTTGCAAACGTCTGGCAATGGAGACTGCGCCGCGGAAAGTGACATCTAAATCAGGAAATTCTTGGGCAGCTAACTCTGAAGCTGAATACACAGAAGCACCAGCTTCAGAAACAACCATTTTTTTCAAACGTAATTCGGGATATTTTTTAATGAGTTCAATAACGAGCTTATCTGTTTCCCGAGAAGCGGTCCCATTGCCTATGCTGATCAGCTCAATATTATGTTTTTTCACTAGCTGGGCAATCGTGTCGATTGATGCTTCCCATTGATTTTGGGGTGGATGTGGATAAACAGTCGCATGATTGAGGAGTTTACCCGTATCGTCAATAATAGCCACCTTAACCCCAGTACGCAATCCTGGGTCCAAACCTATGGCGGTACGTGCGCCTGCAGGCGCTGTGAGTAATAGATCATGTAAATTACGGGCAAATACGCTAATCGCTTCTGTTTCTGCGCTTTCTCGCAAACGCATTAACAGTTCTGAATCTAAGTGCAAGCGAATTTTGAATTTCCAGGCCCACTTCACTGTTTCTAACAACCAACTATCTGCTGGACGACCTTGATCTGCGATTTGAAAGTGATGTGCAACTTGAGCAATACAATGCTCATCGCCACGACCTTCTTCGCCAATGAGCATACTGAGTTGTAAAATACCTTCTTTCCTACCACGAAACATGGCTAAAGCACGATGAGAAGGCACTTCTTTCAGTGATTCCTGATAATCAAAATAATCTTCAAATTTATTGCCTTCACTTTGTTTACCTTCCACGACTTTGGTGATAAGTGAGGCATTTTCCCACACATATCTCCGCAATTTGCCGAGTAATTCTGCTTCTTCAGCAAATTTTTCCATTAAAACCTGTTTTGCGCCATCCAATGCTTGTTTAGTCGTAGTGATCTCTTTTTCTGTATTCAGATAAGTGTTTGCAGTGGTTTCTGGGTCTAAACTTGGTGTTTCTAATAAGGTTAAGGCTAAAGGCTCTAATCCGGCTTCTTTAGCAATCTGCGCTTTAGTACGACGTTTAGGTTTGTAAGGTAAGTATAAATCTTCTAAGCGGGTTTTGGTTTCAGCTATTTTGATGGCTGTTTCTAATTCTGGTGTCAGCTTATTTTGTTCTTGAATGCTGTTGAGAATCACTTCTCGCCGTTCTTCTAACTCTCGCAAGTAACGCAACCGTTCATCTAAAGTGCGTAGTTGAGTGTCATCTAACCCTCCCGTCACCTCTTTTCGATAACGAGCAATGAACGGCACTGTGGCACCTTCATCTAAAAGTTGGATAGCAGATTGAACTTGAGGTTCTTTAACGGATAATTCTTCGGCAATGCGTTGAGAAATGGTCTTCATAGTATAGGGCTAACACATCCATCACAAAAATTCAGAAGCGTATACTTAGCATGGTTAAGTGTGTACACTTAATATTATGCGTTGTTAGGCTAATAATTTCAAATAACTTTTTAATTGATGTTGTGCATTTTTAAGCATTTAAGCGACTAACTAATGTTACGCAAAATAGTTTTAAATAAGATAATCACTGATATTAACCACCCACAGTCCTGTCTTAGAATCTGTTTAAAGTCTTTGAAAAAGTATAAAAGTTGTTCGATAATGGTGGAATGAGAAAAACATACCCAAGCGACCTAAGTCGCAAGCAATTTGAACAAATCCAACCCCTTCTGGAAAGTGCCCGCAAACGCACTAGTCCAAGGAAAGTGGAACTTTATGAAATCTTTTGTGCAGTATTGTATGTACTCAAAAGTGGTTATCAGTGGAGAATGCTACCAAAAGGTTTTCCTAAATGGCAACTGGTGTATTACTACTGGAGGATGTGGAGTAAAACTAATGATGAAGGAAAACCAAGCTTACTGGAACAACTCTTAAAAAAAACAGGTTGGCGTGGTCCGAAAGAACCTTGGACGCAATGCCACTCCAAGTATGTTGATAGTTGACTCACAGAGTGT
>JADGDF010000273.1 GCA_016745055.1 Thiotrichaceae bacterium
GGGCTCAAGCTAAGGCTATTCGCAAACGAGAACGCTGCAATGTCGATACCCTATTTACTGTTCATTTCAATGGTGACAAATTATAATGCGCTAGCTATAGTGGATCAGGATGGGCTTTATTTAGAGGTAAGAAAATATCATGACCTTCCAGTGAACCATTTTTCCAGGGATTTTGTTTTCAATTACTTGCTTCAAGCACTTCTCTGTTGATAACACCAAATAGGTCAGAAAGGGATAAGGTTTCGTCATCAATGTGCTGGAGTAAAAAATGGGTATAAAGGCTATTTTCTATACTCATATCTCCTTCGTTTGTTTGGTTGTTCTGACCTATAGCGTACCAAGGCGATCGTCTTTATTTGTTGTGAAAACTAGGGACGTGTCGCTGGTGCAATTATTGGTAATTGACCACTAAGGTAAGTGTCTTTGAAAAATCCTTCGGGGTCTTCTCCCTGTAGGAAAGTGGCAATTTGGGGTGGAGATTCTCCACTTTCTGAGTTTGTTTGTAATTCTTTAGCACTTTCTCTTGCTTCTTTATTGACTAAATCAAACACGTTGTAAATAGATACATCTGCTCGTGGCAAATATTTTACAAGTAACTTTACGTAATCACTCAACTCACCGGAAACTCCCATAGCTTCTTGGCCTGGAACCGTTGAGAAACTTAAAAGAAAATTAGATGGTATTCCAACTTTTTGTGTAGAAGAAAAACCTGGCGATAACTGAGTTAGTGTTTGTTCTACACCGTAGCTAGTAGTTTCAGTAATTTGTCCAATTTGTCTACCTACAGATTGAATTCCTAAACTTTCCTCTTCTCCTCGACAAGAGTCTAGTACCACAATCATGTGGTTATCTTCGTTTTCTTTAGTATTTAGGGTATCTAATATTTCACTCAGTGAAACTGTTTGTTTGAGAAATTCTTCCTCAAATTCTTTTACCCGCTTTTGTGCCTGTTGAAGTTCTTCCTCCGCAAGTTTCTCAAGTTCTTCTGGAGGAGGAGGCCTTTTTAATGGTTTAAAACGAGCTGGGATTAAATAAGAATCATCGTTACTTCTGGCATTTATATGATTAATTTGGTAACCGTGTCCACTGAAAAAAAATAACCTGATACCTCCTTTTCCCATCACATTGTTTAACGTATTAAGGGCACGTTCAATTCCACTATGTTCCAGATTTTTAAATTTGTAAACAGTGAAGCCTTGCTTTTGTAATATTGTCGCAATAGTATCAGCATTTGCTTCTGGACCACTAATTTTTGTTTCTGGATGTTTTTTAAATGAACTAAAGGAAAGAAATTTGTCGCCTGGTGAAAACCTCTCTTTTGCTTCTTTTCTGTTTTCGTACTTAGTTAAATAATTAGTACCATTACCAATGACAACAGCAACTCGTTGTTGCTTCTGTGTTATGGGAGTAGTAGAACAACCTGCAAGTAAACTTAGTATTACTGCTATTGAACCCAGAAAAAACTTCATACAATTTCTCCTTTAGAAAAAGATGTAATTGACAGAAAAGCTAATAGTTTGCAATTTCTCTTTGAGTTGATCCTCAACTAAGGAAAATTCTGAAAATTTAAAACTATAATCAACCGTATCAAGTGCTAATGTGTAAGTCAGTTTTCCATATCGGTCAAGTTTAAACATTTGCCCTTGTAAATAGATTCCCAATTTAGTTGAACTAGTGGTAGCGGAAGAAACACTAATAAAAGGAGCAACTTCATTATTAATATTTCTACGTTCACCTTCTAAACTGGGAATATAAGAAACATTTGCCCGGATTCTCATATCTTTATCCTGATTTATTAGGTAATCATACCCAAAACCAAGAAACCATCCATTAGTTCCAAGGTTTATTTCACTAAAAAAAGGTGTTGTGCGTTCTGTGGGTAGTTGCGTAGATTCCAATTTTAAACTTGTTGCACTCCAATTGTGCCCAAGTGATAACATTATAGAATGTGCAGCATTACTATATCTATACAAAAACTCAAGGAAATTATCCCTTCGTTCCAGATCACTATAGTTAAATACGCCTGCGTCACTACTTTGAGTATAAAAAAACGCCAGCTTTTGCTGGAATCATTGTTAACTGTGTGTTACCACGTAACAAAAAGGTATGGGAAGTATTTTCTATCGCATTGATAAAACTCCGACCTAAACCACCTTCAAGATTTACAAAGTTAGCACTTGTATCAATTTGATTCTGTATATTTATATCACTAAATGAATAACGTGCTATGCCAGGCGTAACTGAAATGATTGCTAAAAGATGAGGTTGAAATGTAGTTACTGGTTCTAATATTTCACAGTTCAGCTCCACGCAGTCATCTGAATACGATTTTGCTTCTGCCAATACAGGAGGCTTCATTGAAAATACAAGTATCAAACTTGTCACAAAATGGAGAATGTATTTCATAAAGTACTTGTCCTAAGTCCTAAAAAACTACGACAACAGTTTTCTCAGTATTCAAAGTCAGAATACAGATTTCAGAAGTTTCATCGGCACAATCTCCAGCCCATAGAGGTTGCGTCTGTTCCTCAGAACCTGTTTAAAGTCATTGAAAAAGTCAAAAGTCTATCAGATAATGGAACAATGAGAAAAACATACCCAAGCGACCTAAGTGGCAAGCAATTTGAACAAATCCAACCCCTTCTAGAAAGCGCTCGCAAACGCACTAGTCCAAGGAAAGTGGAGCTTTATGAAATCTTTTGTGCAGTATTGTATGTACTCAAAAGTGGTTGTCAGTGGAGAATGCTGCCTGAAAAAAACAGGTTGGCGTGGTCCGAAAGAACCTTGGACGCAATGCCACTCCAAGTATGTTGATAGTTGACTCACAGAGTGTAAAGAATGTTGATTGTGC
>JADGDF010000129.1 GCA_016745055.1 Thiotrichaceae bacterium
TGGCTTTGACCGCTATGGTTTTTGTCGAGGGGGCTGTTTCATTCAACATAATATAGTCGCTTTTCCTCACTTTTTTACTTGGATTGCGTAAGTCCTAATAGAAAAAAATATTAATTGCAATAATCTTTAAGTTTGGATATGCCAAACTGACGTTTAGCACTCCAGATTTAACGTAATTCAACTAAACCTATTCTACTTTACTAAATTCCAACTTATTTCCACGAGGTAGATACATCAAAGTTAATGACTCTTCATCTACATTATCAATGCTATAACAGAATTCATCTTCCGTTTCTAAATAGCTACCGTTTGGATCATGAGATGCATTTTGTCCGCAACCATTGACCAATTTGAATTGAGTTGCTGTGCTCGGCTCCCCATCATAAATATCTTTCCAATTCTGCTCAGAAATTTCTAACACATATAAATCATCTTCTTGGCTCACCCAAGTACCTTGTAGTTGTACCAGGGTAGTATTGTTTGCTGAAACATTGGTATCATTTTTACTACGAGTGGATTCACAACGATTTTTTGCATAAGGCATTAAACCAGCTGAAAAATCTTGAATCAAACCTTCGTGCACGACAAAAATGACGCGATAATTTTTATCTTTTTTAGGCACAAAAGCTAAAATTTTGAACATATCTCCCGTGGAAGACACGGTGTCCAATAATTGAATATTTTTAGAATATTTTTTGAGTAATTCTTTTTCTGTATTGCCAACCCCAATGCCACTTTTGGTGGTAATTCCTTCAGCGAAAACATGGACACTCATGACTTTTCCATCCATAGCGGTAAAATTAATGTCATGTCCAATTTCACCTTGTGGAATTAAAATACTGCACTTAGATGTCAATGCGTTGGCTGAAAATGTTAAGCCACTTGCTTTTTCAGCTTCAGAAATAGTCATCCCAAATTTAATAGGCCCCATGCTTTTTAACATCACCTTTGTGCTTTGGGTGAGTTTTTCATTACCATCTGTTGATAAAGCAGATTTGGTTGTTAACGTGGATAAACGCAACCTCAATACGCCAATTCGGCTTTCGTACAAAGGAATTAAACAACTTATGTCATAAGGTAAACAATCTTTATCACGTTGTTTAATCCAAATTTTTTGTTCCCGCTTCAATGAGTTTTTATCTGCACTGCTTGATTGTTTACGCAATTGTTTATACACTTGACCTAACTTGGTATCTGCTTTATTTAAAGCAGCGTCATTACAAATGCTTTGTTCAATATTAGAACTTGCTTTATGGCAATCAAAACTCGCTGCCTGTGAAGTTATAGTCCAATGAATTAAGACAATGCTTAACATTAAGAAAGTACATAATTTTGGCCAGTTCATATCTATTTTCCTTATTATTCAAAATCATAGCTACCATATTAGCACAGTCAAATTAAGGGCGCTACCCAAAGAATTAATCACTTAAGTGGGCTCAACAGGCACATAAATTTTATCTAGCATTTCTTGGTATTCCTTTTTAGCTTGACTATTAATTGTAATGCCGCCCCCGCTTTTGTAAACTAAATTTTCACCGTGCTTTTCAATAAATCGAATCATGACAGCACTATCTAACTTTTGGCCATCAAAATAACCAAAAATACCAGTAAAAAAACCTCTTTGATAAGTTTCCACCGTTTTTATAATTTCGACTGTCTTTTTCTTGGGTGCGCCTGTAATCGAACCTGCCGGTAGCAAAGCTAATAAAATATCGCCTAAATTTTGTTGCCAGAGAGCAGGCAATTGCCCTGAAATTTCTGAACTCACTTGAAACAAAGTTTTGTGATTAGTCACAATTTTTTCCAAATATCTGAAGCGATTGACAGCTACTTTTTTCGCCACAATGGATAAATCATTTCTCAATAAATCAACCACCATTGTATGCTCTGCTTTTTCCTTGATATCCTTTAAAATAATTGTTTTGGCATTAGGAAGCATGGCATCAATGGTACCTTTCATGGGATAAGTAAAAATATGATTATTTTCGATCTTTATGAACCTTTCAGGGGAAAAAGTGATAAATTCGTCTTGAAAATATAATTTAAATTTCGCTTGACTACTCAAAAAGGTTTGTAACAGTGAAATATTTAGCTTAATTTCAGTAGGAAAAGTTAAGTTTAATAAATAAGTATTGCCGGCGTACATTTCTGCTTGTATTTTTTGAAATGCTTGTTGGTAAGTCTCAAATTTAATTGGCTTTTTTTTTAAATAAATTAACTTAGCTGAGTTAAGAGATAAAATATTTTTAAACCCTTCAAACTCAAAAAAAATATCAGGAGATAACTCAGAGAGGGGTTCGATGTGGAAGTTTTTTAGGTCAAAATCAATGACAAAAAAACAAGGTATCTTGTGTCGTCCAAAACGATTTAAAATAGTGATTATTTCATTGGAGTGCATCGTTTAGTTATCCCTTAACGAACTAAAAGACGCTAGTAATTTGCTTCAATATCTTCTCGGGTTAATATACCGTGAATACTATAGTTTTTTGACAAACGAAAGCGATTTTCAACATACAACGCGTCCACACCTTCTTGCGCCAATATTTCCACTGCTTCTTGTAAAGTGGCTTGTAAATGCGTCGGTTTTATTTGTAAACGTTTACCAGGAATATCAATTAAATCAATATGTTCTACAGTAGCATCACTTAAGTAAATGGCTAAATCGGCTGCTAGTAGTATATATGTGGGTTGTTCATCTTCAAGAAGGACTATCCATAGGGGTTGGTTTTGTAAAGCTTGCTTTGCTTGTTGAGTTGAAATATAACGTGGTTGTACTACAAAGTTTTTTTGCATGGCGCTAGTCACTCCAACCCGTCGTAATGCTTGAACCATTGGATCCTGGCGATAATCTAAGCCACGCATACGCATAAGCGCAATAAATACGGAAGGTTTGCTCATAGGCGGGTTATGCACGATGAGATTGGATACCACAATAACCAACATCCCAGGTAAAATGAGATTGGGATTAGCCGTTTGTTCTAATAAAGCGGTTAACGCAGCTAACGGCGCCTGCAAAGTTGCCCCCATCATGGCTCCCATGCCCAACATAGCATAAAGCGCATAAGATGAAACCTCATGTGGAAATAATTGGTTGCCTAAAATACCAATCACGCCTCCTACGGCTGCGCCAATGAGATAAGTTGGGGCAATTAAACCTGCAGGTAAACCAAGCCCTAATCCCAAAGCGGTGACCAATAATTTACTCACAGCAATGGCCAATAGCAATGAAAAGCCAATTTGTTCCAACAAAATAGCATTAACTGTGTCATAACCAATGCCCATAATTTGAGGCACAAATAACCCAGCCAACCCTGTTAACAAGCCCGCAATTGTGGTGCGTTTCCATAAAGCTGTGTTTTTCCAACGCAGAGTGACTGTTTGCAATACATGAATAAAAGTGGTGGCACATAGACCAATTACAAGTCCTAATAAAAGTAGATAAACCAGCTCAAAATGAGAAGTGAGGGCTAAAGGCGGCACCTGAAATGTCAGTTCATTACCATAAGCCAGGCGGGTCATTACATCCCCAATTACCGCCGCTAAAATCACAGGAATAAAGCTCATCACAGTATATTCCAACATGACTACTTCCATCGCAAAAATCACACCTGCTAAGGGTGTATTAAAAGAGGCTGCGATGGCGGCACTGGTGCCACAGGCAATCAATGTTTGAATACTGTTATTGGGTAACTTAAACCATTGACCCAATAAACTCCCGCTTGCGGCACCTAAATGTACGCTCGGCCCTTCTCTGCCGACGGAGTGTCCACTGACAATGCAAATGGCTGCACCGACAAATTGTTGAATCGCATTGCGTAAAGGTAAATAACCTTGATGGTAAGCTAATCTTTCCATCACATGTACAATACCTACTTTACGTGCATCTTCATTGGACAATTGCAGTAATATCCCTACCACAAATCCGCCTAAGGTAGGGAGGGTGACAATTAAAATGGGAGGCAGAGCTTCATAATTTTCAGTGTATCCCAATGGCAAAAAGCTTGCCTGTAATGCTTCGATCAGCATTCTGAAGGCAAGTGTAATACCACCAGCAAACAACCCACAGAATATTGCAATGAATGCAAGTTGAGGGACAGCTTCTGCGGAGGCTAATCGAAAACGAAGTCTGTCTAGCATAAAAGTCGTGTGCTTGAAGAATGTATTGGAATCTTAATTTTAGTGACTATTTTAACCGACCTTTATAAAAGAAGGTTGACATATAATATATAAAAAATTACATTTAGTTGATGAAAATGAAGAAGTTTTTGTACAGCAAATTAATATGCCCAAGTTGTAGAAATAATAACTCAAACTTTCAGGATTTAATGTCATGCAGATAAGTCAGAAATTGAGCAAACAACGATGGAAGCATTAATTTTACTTTTTGTATTAGCACTTATCGGTTGGTTTTGGTTTGATACACTGAGGGCTAGAGAAGCAGCAATGCTTGTAAGTCGGCAAATGTGTCAACAATTTCAATTACAACTGTTAGATGATACTGTCCGACTGATAAAAATAGGAATTACACGTGATCAACATGGACGCTTAAAGTTACAAAGGCATTATTGCTTTGATTTTTCAGGAGATAAGGAAGAACGTCAGCAAGGCTTTCTTCAATTTAATGGTTTGCAGCTCAAAATGGTCGATTTACCAGGTTATGTAAATCGCACTATCATGGTTTAAACTAAGCTAATATTTCCATTGAACCCAATCTTAAACTGAAATTAAAGACTATGCGATGGAATGCTTTCATTACCAACAAATGATTGAGTTATTGTTCAAATATTTGTTGGAAACCAGAAGTCAATTTGGCGCTTATAGTAGAAGTCATAAATTACAAAAACTACTGGAAGAATTGATTGCAAATACGCCATTTAAGACTGATAAAGCTAAATACTTCATGGCGCTACAAGTTATTACCGTGTGTGCAGAAGAATATCAATATAAATTTTTACTTGATTGCGAAAGCTACCGACAGAGTGTTGTTATTTGCAACCACTTGCTAGAAGAACTCCTAGAATTTGAAGGGATGGCAACTTAACTATCTAAACGAATACTATGCTTATTTATAATACGCTTACAAAGCAAAAAGAAGTTTTTACACCAATAGAGCCCAATAAAGTGCGACTGTACGTCTGCGGTATGACCGTTTACGATTTGTGCCATGTGGGTCATGCTCGTGTCATGGTTGTTTTTGATACTGTAGTACGTTATTTACGCGCTCAGGGCTATGAAGTGACTTATGTTCGTAACATTACCGACATCGACGATAAAATTATTCAACGCGCCAATGAAAACGGCGAAGACGTGCAACAATTAACTAGACGATTCATTCAAGAAATGCATCAGGATGAGCAGGCATTAGGTGTTTTACCGCCAGATCATGAACCCTGCGCCACTCACTCTATGGCTGATATTATTCACATGATTCAACAGTTAACTGAGAAAGGTTATGCTTATCAAGCTCACAATGGTGATGTATATTATGCAGTGAGTAAATTTGAGCACTATGGCAAATTATCCGGTAAAAAATTAGAAGATTTACGTGCAGGTGAGCGAGTAGATATTGATAGGGCTAAACAAGACCCACTGGATTTCGTCTTGTGGAAAAGCGCTAAACCTGACGAGCCTAGTTGGGAATCTCCTTGGGGAAAGGGGAGACCAGGCTGGCATATTGAATGTTCTGCGATGTCCACTTGTTGCTTAGGTAACCATTTTGACATTCATGGAGGAGGGATGGACTTACAATTTCCCCATCATGAAAACGAAATTGCTCAATCAGAAGCCGCCACGGGTGAAAAATTTGTGAATTTGTGGATGCATAACGGTTTTGTAAGGATTAATGAAGAAAAAATGTCCAAATCGTTGGGTAATTTTTTCACTGTCAGAGAAGTGTTAGCCCGTTATCAACCCGAAGTAATGCGCTATTTTATTTTGACTAGCCATTATCGCAGTCCATTGAATTACTCTGATCAACAATTGGATACCGCTAAACAAGCGCTAGATCGTTTATACACAGCCTTGCGTGGATTAACTTTATCAGACACCGTTTGCGATAATCAGCAATATGCTGAGCGTTTTAACACCGCAATGGATGATGACTTTAATACGCCAGAAGCTTTGGCCGTATTATTTGATTTAGCAAAAGAAATCAATCGCTTGGACGCTGAAAATAATGAAATAGAGGCATCCAATTTGGCCAATGAACTACGGCGTTTAAGCAGTATGTTAGGTTTATTGCAAACTAATCCAGAACAGCATTTTCAAGGGGAAACTCAAAGTTTATCAGTTGAACAAATTGAAACACTGATCGCTGCCCGTCAAACTGCTCGCCAAAATAAAGATTTTCAAGAAGCTGATCGTGTTCGTGACGAATTAAAATCACATGGTATTGTGCTAGAAGATTCAGCACAAGGGACAACCTGGAAAAAAGAGTAATATCAACTATTGAAGAGAAAAATTTTTCCAGCATTTTTATATTTGTTTAGCTTTGAATGTTGGTAAATAATTACTTTGAGCAGGTCATGATTTGTACAAAGGTATCTACACAATTTCAATGCCTCGCTATGAGATTGGCTAACAGAGGCGATGCCAAGAGCAGTTCATCATGCATCGCCAGCAAATCATCTAATGAACAATGTTCAAGCACCTCTAAATATAATTAGAAAATTCAACAGCCCAGCGGCAGGATGTGTCACAGGATTTTTACGTTTCATCCCCACTGAGTTTAACTAAAAAAACCTTGTATTTCCTTAGCTTGAGCTACAAGAGAAGCCACGAGTCAGACAACCACACAGGCCATACTCGTTACTAAAATTCGCTTAGCTAGACCACTGGTGTTACCAGCGTTCAAGTTGGTACCCTGCTTAATACGGCTAAGCACAGAGGCAAGGGTTCACTCTTGGTTACTGTTATTGACTTCTGAGGTCGTATAGTCTCAGTTGCTCAGCCACTTTGTAAAGTTGTTGAAATTTGTCCCCATACTGAACACTCGGCACATTTTTGGCGCAAATCAGAAAATGATACCTTTGCTTTGACCATGTACGCATATGACCTACCGAATTGGCTTCGCGATCGACCAAATAGATTCTCGGTTTGAAAAGCTTGGCTGTTCTATAAGCCATACGGCTTGCCAGTTCCTCCAAATGAGGATCCAGTTTAATTTAATACACTCGTCGTGATGGCTTGACCATACCCCCCTTTTGTCACAAAATTTTGTGCAATGGGCGCTATGGAAGAGCCGTCTTAGTCACTGATGAATAAGCTGCTTTGTAACTCATAACCAATGTCATAATTATTGGGGAAATATTGCGTATCGTTTTTTTTGAGTATGTTTTCCGTAAGCAAGTGGCTTTGTTTTGGTAAAAACGCCAAGCTGCTCTTAGTGTCTGCCAAAGCACTTAAACCTGATACGAGTTTTTCACCAACGTGGAGTGTTCTCTCACAAGCTGCTTGTAACGTTTCCGCACACTCAAACAAAGCGATTAGGCTTGTGGTGGGACATAATCAGGCAGTGGTGTGTTATCTCCAGCACCAAACAAGAATTTTTCCATTTCTTCTTCCAACATTTTACGAGATTTTGGATCTGCCATTGAAATGCGGTATTCATTAATTAGCATTGTTTGGTGACGTTTCCAAGCTTCCCAAGCTTCTGCTGAAATACTGCGATAAATCTTCTTCCCCAATTCACCTGGATAAGGTGGTATTTTCAAGCCTTCAGCTTCCTTACCTAGTTTTACACAGTTTACCATGCGGGTCATTGTTATTATGCTCCTTAATTTGTATTCAATTATTTAAGTATAAAAATGCTGGTATATTAATATTTTTCAAGGTCAACGTGGAGATTTCTTGAACTTGTCTTCTAAGTTTTTACTACACTTATCACTGAATGTACTTTAATTCAGGTCAGACAATAAGCGCACGACTGGCGTTGCTAAACCAAAATTGATAGCGTGATTTGGATGATGCCAACGTTGCTTCAGTGTAATATTTATTTTTTTTGTGGTAGAAATTAATATAGGCATAATTTCTAAATGAAAATGAGTAAAGGTATGTCGAAATTGAGTAAGCTGCTTGTATTTTTTTATTTTTAAATCAAACTGAGTCTGACAGTATTGTTCAATATTTTTTGTCGGTTCACACTCAGGAAAACTCCATAAACCTCCCCAAATACCTTGCGAAGGACGCTTTTCTAGTAAAATTTCTCTTTGTTGATTTTGCAGTATAATAAAACACGTTTGTTTGCAGGGCAAAGTTTTTTTTGGTTTAGGCGTAGGATAAGTTGTTGGGTTGCTTTGTCGATAAGCTAAACATGTTTTAATCAGTGGACACAACATACATTGGGGTTTACTACGGGTACAAACCATTGCACCTAAATCCATCATAGCTTGCGTATATTCAGCCACCTTTTTTTTAGGTGTATACTTTTCCGCTAAAATCCACAATTGTTTTTCAACATGAGATTGGCCAGGCCAACCATCAATTGTATGATACCGGCATAACACTCGTTTTACATTACCATCTAAAATTGGATGTCGTTGTCCTTCGCTTAACGCTAAAATAGCGCCTGCGGTCGAACGACCAATGCCTGGTAAGTTTACTAGTCGCTCAAAATGATTAGGTAAGTTTCCATCAAAATTTTGGCAAATAATTTGGGCTGCTTTGTGTAAGTTCCGCGCACGGGCATAGTAACCCAACCCGGTCCAGTAGTGTAACACTTCATCTAAATCAGCGTTAGCTAAACTATAGCAATTTGGAAAGCGTTCAATAAAACGTAAATAGTAAGGAATGACCGTGTTAACTTGAGTTTGTTGCAACATGATTTCTGATATCCAAATAGAGTAAGTTGTCGGATTTTGTTGCCAAGGTAGGTTTTTTCTACCATGTTGGGAAAACCAAGTTAGTATAAGTTGATGAAAGGACATTATAGAAAATACTGAAAATTTATTTACACGTTAGTTGTTTGTTTAATCATTGGCTTACATTCGGACAGCAAGTTAAATATTATTAGCATAAATTTGTTTTAAGGTTTTTCCTCTCTGAACTTCAAGTTCAATTAGTTCTTTAACCACATGACGCCATGTGATTTTGGCAGGTGGTGGATCAAGTGGTGAAATTTTGGTTTCAGAGCGCAAAGTGTATTTTCTTCGGGGAGTAGGTTTTTCTTTTTTTAAAGTCCGAGGGACTTTTTGAGAAAGTATAGCAATAATTGATGTGCGTTCTTGTTCCAAACTAAGCAGGCGTTTACTAAATTCTGACCATTTTACGTTTGTTGGTTCTGTAGTAATTTCTTGGAGGTTGATAATTTTTTCGGCGACATCTGTTGGCGTAATTTCTGATTCTGAATTATTTAAGTCGAATTCAGAAAAAGAGTTAGAAGTTGTTTCTTCCTCTTTACGACGAGGCTCTTCTGAGATGGGAGATACTTCTTGCCGTTGATCATAAGTATTATCATACCGTTGTTCTTGTTCATAATTTGAGATAGCCTCTTTACCAAGCAATGTTTGAGGGGAACCTTGTGTTGCTGGTGAATTAGGTGAATTATAAGAAATATATTGTTGTTCACTCTTTAGTATCTCTTGTTCTTCTAGTTGGGTTGTTGTATCGTCTGGGTTTGTTGACGATGTTTTCTCAATAAACCAGGGGGAATAAGTTAAAAGTACCCATACACCAAATGTGACAAGTCCACCCACGCTAAAAGCACTGATCAATGTAAACATAAGAGAAACAGGTGCTCGAATTTTACCTTCAGACACTAAATTGTTTGGTTGGTTTTTTTTAACTTCTTTTTTAGGCGATGAAGCTTGTTCAGCACTTTCTTGCGTAACCTCAGATTGTTTCTCTGCTGTTTTTTCTTCTTCTGCCATATATATACCTACTATGAAATTTGACGGAATCCTGCATTTTTAGGTAAACGAGTTTTAGAGAATTTCATCCCCGGTTTGTGTCACGCAAGCGTGCCATCAACACTTCTTTCTTAAAACATAATCATCCCCTCTTTCCAAAGAAAGAGGGATTTAATCAATTATAGTACTAACTTATACCAATAAGGATTTTTTACCTTTTTAAAAATACGTCGGAAATGTTTATCTGTTTGTAGAAATTCAGGCACTTCTTCCGTTTTTTGAAAGCAGAACTTCCTTGGCAGTTGCGTGTACAAGGAACGAGGCGGATCACAAGATTTCACCATTGCGCCAGTTTCGTAGCTATGATAAAAAATGTGATGAATTCCCAGCTCTTGTCGAATAAAGTGAATGGTTGCCGCTAACATCGCTTCATCCCAAAGCTGAATATAAGGTTGCAATACTTGATGAACATAACGTTCAACTTCTTCAGGCGTTGCATCAATATCCCAATACCAACGATCTTTCTCTTTAGTCACCACCTGATTGAGCAGATTTTTAGCTTCTCGTAGCCAATCACATTGAATTTCTTCAATAAGTACCTGGTTAGCTGAAAAATCCAAATCAATCCTAGCCCAAGCTAAGGTATCGCGAAAAAATAAACTATCTCTTTTCTTGAGCACTGGATGATTATAATAATTCAAGGTTTCACCAGGCGCAGGTTTCACTAGCTGTTTGTACTGTTGGGCATGTTCATTGGAAAAATTGAGTTGCAATACCAAATTATGACCAGCCCGAGAGGTTTGGTAATAACTATTGTATTTCTCATTTCCCCAAGTACCCAATGTTAATACAAAATTTAACAAAGGTGTTTGCCACACATTATTTAATAAATGGTGATTAAGCCACCCATTTCCAACAGTTGCAAGAAAATTTTTAATTGCTGGTTTTTCTAACAAACGACCGTAATGACTTTGTTTACACTCCGCCACCGTTTTTCCTTCGCCCACAGCGTAGGCCAATAATATAACCGCATAACGGTCTTTAAAATACTCAAATAAAGTTCTGCCTTCTGGCAGACAAGCCATGATTTCTTCTGTAAGCACTTTGTCCATAACAGTTCTTTCGTGGTTGGCTGAACTGTAATGCAGAATGTCTACATATTGTCACTCCTGTTACAATTCAGCATTAGCCTTTCACACATACAATTTGTTTTAAGGTATGAACGACATCAACTAAATCATTTTGATTTGCCATGACTTGATCAATGTCTTTATACGCGGCGGGAATTTCATCAATCACGCCAGTGTCTTTGCGGCACTCTACACCTTGTGTTTGTACCACCAAATCATTGCTATTGAATTGTTTTTTTGCGGCTGCACGACTCATCCTCCTACCTGCACCATGTGAACATGAACAAAAAGCGTCTGGCTGACCTTTTCCCTCTACAATATAGGATTTTACACCCATACTACCAGGAATAATCCCCAGCTCACCTTCCCTTGCACTAATAGCACCTTTACGAGTTAAAAATACGTTTTCACCAAAATGATGTTCTTTCGCCACATAATTATGGTGGCAATTAATGGCTTCCTTAGTCAGCTCAAACGGTGGCAACACTTTACGCATGGTTTCAATCAGTAAACGCATCATTTCGCGTCGATTGGACATGGCATAATCCTGTGCCCATTCAACAGCCTCAACATAATCATCAAAGTACTCAGTACCTTCGTTGAAATACGCTAAATCACGATGCGGTAACTGTTTAATATGTGTTTCCATATCTCGTTTGGCCAAATTAATAAAATAACGTCCGATAGTATTTCCAATGCCTCGACTACCTGAATGCAACATAATCCAAACATTTTGACTTTCATCTAAGCATAGCTCAATAAAATGGTTACCGCCGCCTAAAGTACCTAATTGTTGTGTCCAAGTTTCATGAGGACGTTTCATCATTTTAGTAATCGCAATATGCTTATCAAGGATATGTTCCAGCCGTTTATCCAAGTTTTTAACTGTAGAGTTTTTCGCTTGAATACGCTTATGCATATCAAATCCAACCGGAATCGCATTTTCAATGGCTGAACGTATCTTTTTCAGATTCTCTGGTAAATTTTCAGCTTTTAGTGATAAACGAATCGCATTCATCCCGCAACCGATATCCACACCAACTGCCGATGGAATGATTGCCCCCTTAGTTGGAATGACTGAACCAATCGTTGCACCAACGCCCATATGCACATCGGGCATGGCTGCAACGTGACTATGAATAAAAGGTAGCTTTGAAATATTGATTAGCTGTTCCATTGCACTAGATTCAATTTCATCGGTATAGATTTTAATAGGCACTAAGCCTTTGTTAAGCACGGTTTTAATAGGCATGGTTTTTCTCCTTGGGTAAAAGTAAAAATACTATTTACATTCTAATTGGCATAAAAAAACCCCAACGACAGTTGTCATTGGGGTTCTGCAAACAGCATGGAGCAGTTCTATTTCCAGAGGACAACTGTAACGTGTCCTCTGAGAAGAGGACAAGCTAAAAATAGAGGGGGTTAAGATGCCTTGAATTAAACATTAGTACTCTCCATGCTGGATTAGAAATTGGCATTTCAATAAATTAACAATAGTTTATGTGATGCCATTACAAATATCAAGTTAAATTTTCAATAATTAGCTAAAATTAGGATTATCAAAGTTATTTAGATGGAGAAGTAAATCACATTAGGTTAGGACTTACGCAATCCAAGTAAAAAAGTGAGGAAAAGCGACTATATTATGTTGAATGAAACAGCCCCCTCGACAAAAACCATAGCGGTCAAAGCC
>JADGDF010000130.1 GCA_016745055.1 Thiotrichaceae bacterium
TTTTCATACTCGTTCTCCTAAGTTTACAAAACTTGTTCTTTCTTATATCCTCCTTTTCGCAAAATACCATCTTAAATTCCGTGATACAACTCTAATAAAAAACATTTTTTTTTCAGCAAGCTTCTCCATACAACTGTTTATATTTTTGAATGGCTTGTAACTCCGGAGACTGTCCATTTTCTTCCAAAAATTCACAGATATGTTCTAAGGTCACAATACTGATAATTGGAATATCATAAGCCCGCTCAATTTCAGTAATCGCTGAATATTGAGATTGCCCTCTTTCTTGACGGTTTAACACAATCACAATGCCTGTTAACTGTGCTTGTACTTTTTCTATTAGTTGAACTGATTCACGAATAGCTGTCCCCGCACTAATCACATCATCCACCAATAATACCTTTCCTTGCAAAGGTGCACCTACGGTTAAACCACCTTCTCCATGGTCTTTAACTTCTTTACGGTTGAAGCAAAAAGGTAGATTACGTTGATAATGGGTTGCTAGAGCAATGGCGGTTGTTGAAACCAGTGGTATCCCTTTATAGGCAGGCCCAAATAACATATCAAATTCTAACTGAGCACTTTGAATAGCTTGAGCATAGTAATAACCGAGTTTGGCCAGTGCTTCACCAGTATCAAACAGACCTGTATTAAAAAAATAAGGGCTATGTCGGCCAGATTTGAGCGTAAACTCACCAAAACGCAGTACATTTTGGCGAATTGCAAATTGAAGAAATTCTTTTTGATAGTCTTTCATTATTTCAGATAAACTTAATTTGTCACATTTATTAATGGATCAGAAATGATCGTAGGCGGTTTCTGTTTTGCCCGGAATTGCACCCGTTTACCCATTAATGGGCTGACATGTACAACACCATTCATATCAACCAGCATGGCATATTTTATGTTCATTTGTTTTGCGACACGATGCCAATCATTAATGCCTGCAATCATTAATGCAGTAGAAGCCGCATCTGCTAAGGCCGCACTTTTATCAATGACTGTCACAGAAATAAATTGGGTGGGCGGGTAACCTGTGCGAGGATCAATAATATGGGCGTAGCGTTGGCCTTTATGTTCGTAATATCGTTCGTAATCCCCAGAAGTCACTACGCTTTCCTCATCTTGAATGGCAACTGCAGCTAAAATCGTATTATCTTCCGTTGGACGGGGATGTCGAATACCAATCATCCAAGGTTGTTTATTTTTTTGGCCAATGGCTTTAAGATTACCACCCGCATTGATAATGGCATTTTGAATGCCCATTTTTTGTAATTCGGTCATCACAATATCCAACGCATAGCCTTTGGCAAAGCCTCCTAAATCAAGTTGTACATTTGAATTATTCGCAGTAATTTGTTGTCCATCAATCACTAAATCACGCACTGAAGGTGGATTTTCCAACAGTGGTGTAATTTTTTCTACTGTAGGCGGTTGCTGAGAAGTGAGTTCATCACGATGAAATCCCCAAAGTTCTATGAGCTTTCCAATCGCAGGATTGAATAAGTCATCACTTTGCAGAGAAAAGTATTGTGCTTGTTGAAGCATAGCCACTAAATTTGCATCGGGCGAATCTAAAGCATGACCATCAGCAATGCTTTGGTTTAAAGCAGTTACCTGACTAGGTTGCCAAGCATGCCATTGCTTATGCATCGTTTGAAAGCTTTGTTGCAACATCTGGCTAGCTGCTTGTATTTTTTCTGGAGGGGCATTCCAAAAAGTAACACCCACCAGCGTGCCAAAAACATAAAATTTTTCTTGATGGATAGGTTGCTGCTCTTGAGTACAACCATTGAGTAAGAAAATAAATAAAAAGTAATACGTGTATTTTTTAAACATAAAATTCCAAATTAGAGGACAAATTACGTGAGATAAATCGTTTTTTAACGTTTTATAACCTTAAGTGGATAATCTGGCCACTGTTTTTTTAATTTTGTATATTGCGCTTTAACCAATTCTTTTTGGGTATAACGGGTCCCTCCCCCTTTTTGACGCCAACCACCGCCCCCTTCAGTGGACCATTCACTGGGAGATTTTGGATTAAACATAAGACAGATAACATAACCATGCTGAGATGTTTCTGTTTGTGAATCAAGTTCACTAATATCAATATCTTTTACGCTTTCTTCAACTGGCGCATTGGCAACTTCAACTTCTCTCACTTTATCTGTGTATGGTACATAATTTTCGTCTTCAATAATACGGGGTAAATCATCTAATTTTGCTAATGCTTGTTGCTGATGATCTTGCTCTTCTTCCAATAGTCTTAAACGGCTTTCCAGCTCTTTTACATTCATACATATTCTCCATCCAATATTTAAATATTGACTATAAGCAACTTAGTATAACAATTTATATAGACAATGAATAAAACTAAAGATTATATTTTTTTATTGGTACCCAATAATTTTACAGGGAGCTCATACTTGCACTTTAGAACATAATTCAGTAAAATTTCGCCTTTATGTTGCTAAGGGCCGTTAGCTCAGTTGGTAGAGCACTGGACTTTTAATCCATTGGTCCCGCGTTCGAGTCGCGGACGGCCCATTAATCCAAGCCAACATACCTATCTATTATATTTTCCCTTATATAAATTGCTTCCGAGATTAATATGAAAGATCGGCTAGCTGAAGTCACGCCTTTCTTAGTCATGGACATTGTGCATAAAGCACAAAGCATTTCTGATGTTATCCATTGAACCAGACATTCATCCTTCTCCTAAAGTAACACAAGCCATTATTGAAGCAACCCAAGCCAATAAAATTCGTTACACTGAAAGTTTAGGTTTATTTAGCTTACGCGAAAAAATTTCAGCCCATTACCACCAAAATTACAATGTTACCACTTCTCCCCATAGAATTGCATTAATGGTTGGGACATCCGGTGCTTTTTTGGTGACGTATGCTATTTTGCTCAATGCTGGAGAACAATTATTACTCACTGATCCTGCTTATCCATGTTATAAAAATTTTTCATATTTATTAAACAACCAAGCTGTTTTTGTGCCTATTGATGAGACGACTGATTACCAATTAACAGTTGAACAACTCAAACGATATAAAAATATTAAAGCAATTCAAATTTCTTCGCCTTCTAATCCCATTGGTAATATTTACGATTCTGATGTATTAGCTGATTTGATTGGTTACTGTGATAAAAACGATATTTATTTTATTTCGGATGAAATTTATCATGGGCTTACTTATGATATCAAAGCACAAACCGCACTGGATTTTTCTGATAATGCTATTGTCATTAACGGATTTTCAAAATATTTTTGCTTGCCTGGTTTGCGTTTAGGTTGGGTTATTTTGCCAGAAAATTTAGTGCGAAAAGCAGAGGTGGTGATGCAAAATTTGTATATTTCAGCGCCGACTTTAAGTCAGCATGGGGCACTTGCTGCATTTGACGAACAATACTTAGTTCAGGTTAAAACGATTTATCAACAGCGTCGTGATTTTTTGTATCAAGCACTATCTCAACTGTTTGATATTCCAGTTAAACCAATGGGCGCTTTTTACATTTTGGCAGATGTTTCACGTTATACTCAAGATAGTCTTCAATTTGCAGAACAATTACTATCACAAGCCCATGTAGCTGTAACACCAGGTATTGATTTTGGTCAGCATCGTACCCAACAATTCATGCGTTTTGCTTACACCAGAGAAATTGATCATTTACGACAAGGTGTTACACGTCTATGCAATTTTTTAAATGCTTAAATTACATACTTACGACAAATCATGTTGGCTTTAAAGACTGCAAGATTTGATGAACTGATGTATTAAAGTATTATATATCAGCATAATTACTAGTGCTTTGCCAAAATTATTTTGTAGGGTGTGTTGTCTTACGCACCAGGCGTTTATCGGTGCGTGAGACGCACCCTACCGTTTCCATCATTTCACCTTGACAGAGTACTAGTGAAATTTGGAGGTTTTCTATCTTAGAACAGAAAAAATAATAGTGAAAAATGTTATTTACATAGATTTTCTCAAGATACAAAAGATATATTAGCTACATTCTTTGGTATACTCTCAAATGGAGATTTAACTGACTTTCAGTGGATTCAACCTATGAAATTGTTAAATCCACTGGCAAAGTAAACTTAAATCTAATTACAATAAATCCCTTAAAACTTTATGGCAACCTACGTTGTTGGCGACATTCAAGGCTGTTTTGCTGAATTACAACACTTACTTGATACTGTACAATTTAATCCACAACAAGACTCCCTTTGGAGCACGGGCGATTTAGTCAACCGTGGTCCACAATCTTTAGAAACATTGCGTTTTTTTAAATCATTGGGTAAACAGAGTATAGCTGTCTTGGGTAATCATGATTTGCATTTACTTGCAGTTGCTTGTGGACACCATGAATATCTCAAAGTTCAAGATACCTTAGATGAAATTCTTACTGCGCCTGATCGTGAGGAACTTATCACTTGGTTACGTCATCGGCCCTTATTACACCATGATGCTAATTTCGGTGTTAGTTTGATTCACGCAGGTTTACCTCCGCAATGGACTCTCGCTGATGCGCAACAATACGCTAAAGAAGTTGAAGTTGTACTACAAAGTGACCAATATTCTGATTATTTTGACAATATGTATGGTAACAAACCAAAAATGTGGTCAGATAAGCTGACCGGTTGGAAACGCCTACGTTATATTACGAACTGTTTCACTCGTTTACGTTATTGTAATTCGGAAGGGAAGTTAGCTTTGGAGAAAAAATTTTCTCCTGCCAATGTCTCATTGAATGATCCAAAACAACCTTGGTTTATGCATAAACACCGTGAAACAGTCCAAAATAAAATCATTTTTGGTCATTGGTCAACGCTTGGTTTTCAAAATGAATATGGTATTATTGCGTTAGATACAGGGTGTGTCTGGGGGGGGGAATTAACAGCGGTTAGGTTGGAAGACTTACACGTGTTTCAAGTTGATTGTTCAGGGGCATGTGAACCCGTGAAAAAATTTTAGTCTAAAAGTAATGATAATAAGTGGCTTGATTTTTGGTGTTAGGGGAGTTAGATATGGATGAAATAGTTAATAATCTGTCATCACCTGCTTGGTGGATAGGTGTTGTTTTTGTTGGAATATTTATTAGCCTGCTCGCAGCGTATTTGAAACCATTTGTAGATGGTACATTGGCAAAGCTGTCAACTCATTGGAAAAAAAGAATTGAAAAACATGAAACCAAACGAAAAGAGAAAATAAAACTTTTGCAGGATAATTCAGAGCAAAGAATTGCTGCGCACTTCCAGGAAATGAGGTTTAGAATTAGAGCAACTCAATACCTTATCTTTTCAGTCATGGTACTGTTTTTTTCATTTACTGCATTTGATGTAACTGAAGGCCCCTCTTTCTTCAGAATAGCTGTCAATGTGTTTTTCTTTATAATTATGCTTGCGGGAATGCTTGAGCATTATCAAGCTATGAAATTAAAATCAATAATAATTGATTCACTGCCAAAAGATGTCAATCAATTTTGACAAATATACCGAAAGGTTTGTGCCACTGAACTTTAGTTACGATAATTATTCTGTTGAACAAGTAATTTCAAGCTTAGATTATTTATAGTGGCGAAAAAACTTATACTTAATCCTACTGAACAGTTGTATAATTAATGACAGTTAAGGTGTTATACACGCTGGATGTATTGCAAAGATCAATGATTAAACATTACTTATCATTGATGGGAAAACCCCTTGCGGACTTTATTGATAGGTATTATCGTTTCAACACCAGGAGAATACTATAGTGAGTAATATTAATGAAATTTGTGCTGACATTGTCAGAGATGTTCAATCTGCACTAGGATGTGCAGTGGTTGATTTAAATAGTGGTTTGCTATTGGGGGTTTCCCACAATATTCCTTATTTTACACAATCCTATTTAGATGCAGTGGCCGCTGCCGCTGTTGATATGTTTCGTGGCAGAACAGTCAGTGCCGTAGAAGACATGATTTCCAATATGCGCGGTGCACCAAAGAAAAGTTTAGTCAGTGAAGTCCAAATGACAACAGACAATACTTATCATTTTATGACCATTGTGCCAGATAAACCCAATGCATTAATTGTGTTGATTACAAGCAAAAGTGCTAACTTAGGCATGGGTTGGTCTTCTTTACGCAATGCTATTCCTAAAATCGCACCACTTTGCCCTTAATTATTTCCTCGCATAGCCATATCAAATTAAAATAGTTTAAGAAGTGCAAACTTACAAAATATTGCACTTCTTACTCTCTTGGCACAAGCCACTAAAAGCTTTATCAAGCAAATTTCTACAAAGTTTTTCGCCAACGCTGACTATCTATGCTCTGTTAACATTTCAGCGCAAACATACTAAAACAAAGGCAAACCTGATGAAACTCATGTCATTTTTTGCCCACTTTTCAAATCTGGAGAAAACTCGGCGAAACTGTTTAATCTTGCCAATAAAGCATTCAATCAGATGACGTTCTTTATAAACGTGCTTGTCATATTCACGAGGCTCTTTGCGATTAGCTTTCGGTGGAATAACAGGAATAATCTCCTGTTTGCGTAATTGTTCAATCAATTTATCAGCATCATAAGCCTTATCCATCGACGCATACGTTGCTTTTAGGCCTTCAATCAAAATATAGGCTTGAGTAATATCTGCTGCACCCGTAAGAATAAAGTCCAAAGGATTGCCTAAAGCATCACCATGACATGGTGTAGTAAACTCGCCTTTTGAACGACCTAATGCTTGCTCTTGAGCTTCATCCAGATGGCTTTGAGGCGCATCGGCAGCTACAAGCATGCGCACGTACAACTGTACCGTCTATCATAATGCTTTCCATATCAGGGTCATTGGCGAGCATGCATCTGTGCCCAAATATCTTTGTCACCCCCTCTAATAAAGCCTCTGTAGACGCTGTTCCATTTACCTTTGTCTTTTTGGTAACAAACGCCATTGAGCACCACTACGAAGTTCCCACAAGAGAGCCTCTACAAAAAAACACCGGCTAGCTTTTTCTGTTTTCACGTAGATACCTTTTGACTCCTTCAGAAATGCAAATATCTTATCCCAGTTCTGTTCTGATAGATTCGTATTGCTCATTTAGATAACTCCTTGACAAAATTAGAGTTATCTAACTTAATCCTTCAAATGTCAACAGCGCCTAAAACAGTTACTCTCTTCTCCAACGAAGTTATTCTATCTTCCAGTGAAGAAAATCTACTTTCCATAGAGTTAACTATCTTGCTCAATCTCATGATGGTTTGCTCTATAGAATTAAAGTGAGGAGGAATGTAGTCTTCCTCCTTAGCTGAATAAAGTTGTTTTTCAAAATCTAATACTTTATATCTTAAAGTAGATACTTCACTTCGCAGCTATATCCATAGCTAATTCCTTGAAAATATTCTATGCGGTTCTTTGCCAGGCTGCTTCTGCAGAAAACCCTAACATCAAAATAAATATCAATTTTTTTAGCATTTGAAATTTACCTTACTTAAGGAGAAGCTGAGTAACCCCACTGTAGCAAACTGTAAAGAGTGTAAAACTTGTTTCACAAGATAAATCTTGCACTCCAAGCAAAGTCACTTTTGGACTAATTGTGAATACAAAGAAATATACTGTTTTACACTGCTTTGCCAGCTAAAATCTCAGCACATGCAGCTTTGTTGCAACTTACGCCAAGTACCTCTGTCTCGAAATGCCTGTAGTGCTCGCTTGATGTTTTGCAAAAGTTCACGAGAATCTTCTCTTTCAAATCAATCATTCCGATACCATTGATTATTATATCAAAGACCACCTGGATGTATTAAATCCAGAAGATATTCTCCAAAAGTTTTCAGCACAAGAACGTTTAACAGAGCTGTCAAGCCAAGATATTCTGAAAAACATACCTCTGGAAAAGTTAGAAAAGCATTTGGCAATAATTAAAAAACACTGAAGTGATGGGATTTATTTCCTTACTGCATCTTACGTGTTCGTATTAAAAGGGTGACCTATTGATTGAGAAGAAGTAAGTAACCATGTTGCCCCAATGGTTGAAAGTGAAAAAAATGGATTAATTGTAATTAGTGAACTCACTATAAATACAACATATCCATTGGGGCAATAATAATGTTCAAGAGACAAGTCGTTAGCTTATTCCTTATCATCATTAATTATCATACTCATGCAGAAATCGTCACTGATGGCACATTAGGTAACCGTATCAATTTACAAGCGCCGAACTATCAAATCACCCAAGATTTAGGCACTACGGTTGGTTCCAATTTATTTCACAGTTTTGAACAATTTAATATTTATTCAGGCGAAACAGCCACTTTTTCGGGTACTGAGAATATTCAAAATGTCATTAGTCGAGTCACAGGAGGAAATGCATCAACGATTAATGGGACTTTGAGAAATTCAATTCCTAATGCAAATACCTATTTAATTAATCCATACGGAATTATGTTTGGGTCTAATGCTCAATTGGATGTACAAGGAAGTTTTCATGCCAGCACTGCGGATTATTTAACGCTAGGAGAAAATGGACAATTTGATGCGCGGAACCCTGAAAATACTATTTTGACAGTTGCTCCCATAAAAAGTTTTGGATTTTTAAGTAATTCTCCCACCTCTTTATCTGTTAATGGTAGTCAGTTAAATACTTCTAAAGGTAATATTTCACTCATAGGTGGTGATCTCTCCATAAAAAATGCCCACATTCAAACCTCTGCAGGACAAATTTATCTCGCTAGCGTGGGAAAAATGGGGGATGTCATTCTAAGCACTACTGACTTTTCTACACCTTCATTACAAGGTGACATCAGCATTTCAGAGCATTCTGAAATGGAAGGAAAGAGTGTTTTTATTCGTTCAGGACAGTTTGTGATGGACAATAGTACTATCAATTCAAATGCATTAGGTAATCAAAAGACAGGGAGAATTGATGTCAATGCGAATACCATTTCGTTACGTCAAGGTGCAACTATCAGTAGTCACAGTGAAAATAGCGGAAAAGGAGCAGATATTCATCTTAATGCAACAGATTATATTACAGTAGAAGGTGAAAATAATGAAGGGCAATCGAGTAGTTTGTTAGTTAGTGCAGGGGCTGATGAAAATGATACGGCAGATGCAGGTCAAATCTCGCTTTATGCAGACAAGATTGTATTCAAAGAAGGTGGTGCGATTCGTACTGAAAATTTTGGCAGTGGACATTCTGCTCATATCAATTTAACAGCAAATGATTCAGTTTTATTAACAGGTTCTGGCTCTCAGCAAGATGGTTATCCGACAGCAATTGTCACCATCACCCATAGTCAACAGGATAATGCGAGCCAAGGTGGAAATGCATTCATTGGAGCCGAACGTATTGATGTTACTGATAATGCTGATATTTCTCTGTTTACGGTAGGAAAGGGGCAAAGCGGTAGTATTCACTTGAAAGCTAAAGACATTTTTATGGACTTTGGTGATGTGTTAGCAGGTAGTGCAGCAGAGGGTCATGTTGGCTCTATTAAGCTAGAAGTTGGCAATCAACTGGAAATATCGAAATTAACTTATATTCTAAATATTTCATTGGGTGCTGGCAATGCAGGTATGATTGACATTCAAGCCAAAAATATCCTCTTAAAGGATGGTTCTTTTGTCACATCTACAACACGTCGAACAGGCAACGCGGGTGATATTTATGTGAATGCCATGGAGACGCTAACGCTTGAAGGAGCTGAAGATGGCTGGAGCAGTATTATTAGTTCAGAAACCAATCCTACTCAAGAAGGCTTTGTAGGTGGTAAAGGTGGCCATATTCGTATTAAAGCAGGCAAGCTTTCAATGAAAGATGGGACGTTGATTAGTACCAGCTCTTATTCTAGGCTAGGTTTTCAAGCAGGGGCAGGCGGAGATATTGATATAGATGTTCGTGGAACAATAGACATCAGTGGCGTTAATCCCTATGGCGAAAACGGGATTGGATTTGCGACAGGTATCCATGCTCGCAGTGTTGGTGTAGGGGAAAATGGGAGTAAAGGTGGTAATATTCAAGTACAAGCACAATCATTAAATATCACCGAGGGCGGTGCCATTACTAGCAGTACTGATAATCATGCCCCAGGCGGCACAGTCGATATTCTTGTAGAAGATAACGTTTCTATTAGTGGTGACGCTTCAAACATCACATTACAAGCACCAACGATTGCCCAATTGTTGTATTTAGAAGAATATTCACATAATGATATTAATCAATCAACCAGTGGTATTTATGCCAGTTCGGAAGATGATAATCAACATGCAGGTGCAGCAGGTCATATTCATTTGACAGCTCGAAATTTGGTTTTAACGAATAAAGGCACGATTTCAACTTCGAGTGCAGGGGGAGGTAAAGCAGGCAACATTAATCTTAATGTCAAACAATTGCAAATGGATAACTCGGCCAATATCGCCTCTGAAAACGCATTAAGTAATCGTTATCAATTTGCTGACTTAGCCTCACGGGACAAAGCCTTAGTGGTGAGAGGAGACGTGATTGAAGTGGCTGATTTAGGTACAGGTAAAGCCGGTCATTATATCAATCTTGGCAATTATTTGATTCAAACCCGCATGCCACTGGATGCGGTTTCTAACTTAAATGCCTTAAATGAATTATCTGAGCAATACCGCTTATTCGAGGGGCAAATTGTTAAAGTCCAGGATATAGGCCATGGAGAACCTGCAAACTATATTTATACACGTCACCGCAGACTTAACTTACATACTTGGCAACGTATGAACAGTGATGTCACTACCTTTTTAGACAACCCGCAATCCATCACTGCTGTGCGAAAAGATGTGGGTTATGAACCTGATGAACTTTTACCTAATTATCAATTAGGAGAACGAATAAGAGTAAAAAATATGGGTGATGGTAAATCGGCTGATTTTATTTATACTATGATTACTGACCCTGCGGATAACTGGAAATATGTCCGATTCGTTAGAGTCAATCAATTTAATCTTACTGACAGCCGTGCTTTAAATACCTTATCTGAACAAATTTCTTTTCAAGATCAACACCCCATTGCAACTGTCAATAATAATGGCATGGCTAGCCAATTTATTTATGCTGATAACCAATGGATAGCGTTTAATAATCAGCATCAAGTCCAACATGTTTCAGAAATGAATACGTTAACCTTGGCAAAGACAGGCAATATTGCTGAAGTGGCCAATAATAATCAATCCATGATTTATACAGGTCAACACTGGATAACACTAAATCCACAACAAAGTGTGGTTCAAACCCTTGCTGAATTAGAACAACTGCCAGCTCAACCAGGTGATTTAGTCAAAGTTTCATCAGAAAATTACTTTTATGCAGAGGGACAATGGCTTAAACAAGAAAAAGGCGGGGATGCAGGCACCATTAACATCAAAGCCGACACTCTTCGTATCGCAGGAAAGGGAGCTATTACTACAGAAGCGATGAGTGGTGGCGGGGGTGGTATTACGCTTAACGTAGATAATCTGATATTTCTCAACGATGGTCAAGTTTCTACCAGTGTGCAAGAAGGTGCAGGTAATGGGGGGAATTTAATTGTAACAGAACCGCAGTTTTTAATTCTGAATAACGCTAAATTGATTGCCCAAGCCTATGAAGGACAAGGCGGTAATATTCATATTGTTTCAGACAATTTTGTGCGATCCCCGTGTAGTGAAGTCAGTGCTTCTTCAAAACTGGGCATTGATGGTAATGTAAAAATTGATTCTCCTGATGAAACCGTCAGTGGTGACTTAATTCAACTTTCTTCTGGTTTAGAAAGACAAGAGCATCACCTTAAAACTTGTAAAGCCAAAGTGCGTACAGAACGTAGTCGTTTTACTATCAAACGATTAGAAGGTGTTCCTCTAAATCCTGAAGACTTAAGAAACAGCGGTTTAACTTATGAAAATTGAATAACCATTTTGCTCCAGTGGTTGAAAATGAAAAGAATGGATTAATTGTAATTAGTGAACACACTATAAATACAGCATACCCATTGGGGCAATAATAATGTTCAAGAGACAAGTCATTAGCTTATTCCTTATCATCATTAGTTTTCATGCTTATGCAGAAATTATTACCGATGGCACGGTAGGGAACCGTGTTAATTTACAAGCGCCTGACTATCAAATTACTCAAGATTTAGGCACGACGGTTGGTTCCAATTTATTATTCCATAGTTTTGAACAGTTCAATATTCATGCAGGAGAAATGGCGACTTTTTCCGGTTCAGCAAACATTCAAGCAGTCATCAGTCGTGTGACGGGCGGCAATCCTTCTACTATTAATGGCACGTTGAGAAATATGATTCCTAATGCTGACACCTATTTGATTAATCCTTACGGCATCCTATTTGGGCCAGATTCAAAATTAGATGTGCAAGGAAGTTTTCATGTCAGTACCGCTGATTATTTAAGTTTAGAAGACAATGGACGCTTTGATGCGCGTAATCCAAGCAACACGATTTTAACTGTTGCCCCTGTTGCTAGTTTTGGTTTTTTAACAGATTCTCCGCTTCAACAATAAAAGTCACAGACAGTAGTTTACAAGTGTTACCCTCAAAAACATTATCACTCACTGGTGGTGATATAGCTGATGTGTAATAATATGTCATAATATATACATGACTAACCCACTTAAATTTCGCGAAAAAGTATTTGCCACCAAAGACAAGTACAATCTG
>JADGDF010000131.1 GCA_016745055.1 Thiotrichaceae bacterium
TGGTGGATATACCCGAGCTCCTTTTGCCAAAGAAGTAAAACATAAACTCCAAGCAACAGTGGAAGTCGTCAAACGTAGTGAACTGCACACCTTTAAAGTTTTGCCCAAGCGATGGATTGTTGAAAGGTCTTTTGCTTGGTTAGATAAGTGTCGAAGACTTTGGAAAAACTGCGAAAGAAACCTCAATTCTAGTCTACAATTCGTTATGCTAGCTTTTTTGGCTATCATTCTAAAAAAACTTTAAACAGGTTCTTAGAAAACGTCATCGGTGCGACTTTGAAAGCTTATTCCCACATTATTTTTAAATGTGACATATTATATTGCGGTGACTATATATTATGGGGCTAGACATTCTGGGCAGGCTGCAACAAATCTTGAAAGAATTGACAAATTTTCTTCTGTTAATGAAATAATTTCCTGTGATGCTGGTACCGCTAAATACTATGGGATAATTAAACAGAATCTACGTCAAAAAGGCCACCCCATTCCTGAAAATGATATATGGATAGCAGCTATCGCTCAACAATATGGATTGACTTTCGTTTCTTGAGACAAACACTTTAGTAAAATTGATAACTTACCATTGGAAGTAGGGTAATTCACATGTCGGATACCGCTTTTCTCGCTCCCAAACTCTGTTTGGGAGTGTCTGTATTCGCAAAGCAGAGAGGTTGTAAAAGAATTACCTAAATTGACAATTTTCGGCTCGTAAGTCATTGTTTTACGTTCTGGAAAGTATCAATATTAGAGTTCTTTTACAGTCTCAGAGCTTGGTAACGAGAGCGAACGAGAGAAAAACTATTCCACCATATACTTATCTTCCAACAATTTAGCTTGAGCTGCCGCTAATCTTGCGACAGGCACACGCGGTGCAGAACAAGACACGTAATCCAAATCAATATGATGACAGAAGCGAATAGAGGCAGGATGTCCCCCTTGTTCACCGCAAATACCGACTTTCAAACCAGGCTTGGATTTCCGGCCACGTTCAACCGTCATTTGCATTAACTGACCCACGCCTTTAACATCCAATACTTCAAAAGGATTGTCATCTAAAATGTTAGCTTCATTGTACATAGGCAAGAATTTATTTTCTGCATCCTCACGGGAGAAGGAGAAAGTAGCCTGAGTCAAATCGTTGGTGCCAAAAGAGAAAAATTCAGCCACTTCTGCTAACTGTGGTGCTCGGGTGCACGCACGTACGGTTTCAATCATGGTGCCAAACATGAATTTCAGTTCAACGCCATGTTGACTTTCCACTTCTTTACGTGTGTCGTCAACAATTTGTTTCACCTGTTGTAATTCCTGAGACGTAATGACCTGGGGTACCATAATTTCAGGCGCAATTTCCACCCCTGCTTTAATACATTCCGCTGTCGCTTCCAAAATACCCCGAATTTGCATGGTGTAAATTTCAGGATAAGTCAAACCCAAACGTACACCACGATGTCCTAACATTGGATTGACTTCGTACAATTCTTTCACTTTGGCTAACATGCGTTCTTTCTTGGAAATCGCATTGTTTAATAATTCTTCAGTGATGTCATTGATGGGGGCAGGCAAAGCAACGTTATTAGGCAAGGTTGCTAAAGCAATATTTCTTGCTTGAATAGTGATTTGATATTGTTTTAATGCAATGATTTCATCTACCAATTGTTCAGCAGTAGGTAAAAATTCATGCATTGGCGGGTCTAACAAACGTACAGTTACAGGACGAGGTGACATTGCTTTAAACACATCAACAAAGTCTTGACGTTGAATTGGCAATAATTTATCTAACGCTACTTTTCGGTCAGCTTTCGTGCGGGATAAAATCATGTCAACAACGATGGGTAAACGATCTACGTCGTTAAACATACGTTCTGTTCGGCACAAACCAATACCCATAGCACCGTATTCTACTGCTTTTTTTGCACCTTCAGGCGTGTCTGCATTGGCCATGACTTTCAATTGAGCAACGTCATCAGCCCAAGCTAGCAAGGTTTTTAATTCCTCAGAAAAAGTTGGTGGAATCGTTGCAATTTCACCCGAATAAACATTACCAGAACTGCCATCAATAGTAATGATATCACCTTCACGCAAGGTCATGTCACCTATAATTGCTTGACGTAAACGGGTATTGACAGAAATACTTTCAGCACCAGATACACAAGCTTTGCCCATACCTCTAGCCACAACAGCTGCGTGCGAAGTTTTGCCACCACGACTGGTTAAAATTCCTTGGGCTGCGAAAAAGCCATGAATATCTTCTGGCTTGGTTTCTTCACGCACCAAAATGACTTTTTCACCGGCTTTACCCTGTAATTCAGCTTGATCAGCGTCAAAAACACATTTGCCACACGCAGCGCCTGGTGAAGCGGCTAAGCCTTGAGCCAAAGCCACTGCTGTCGTATTGGGGTCTAAACGTGGATGTAATAACTGTTCAATTTGTTCCGGTTGTAAGCGTAATAAAGCTTGTTCTTTGGAAATAAGTCCTTCATGGAACATTTCGACTGAAGTACGCACCATAGCAGCAGCATTCATTTTGCCATTACGCGTTTGCAAGCAATATAAACGCCCTTTTTCAATCGTGTATTCGTAGTCCTGAACTTCGTGATAATGCGACTCTAATTTGTTACGCAAATCCACTAATTGTTTATACAATTCAGGCATTTCTGTTTCTAGTTCTTGAACCGCTTTGGGCGTCCGAGTGCCGGCAACAACATCTTCACCCTGAGCATTGACCAAGTATTCGCCGTACATTCTGTTTTCACCCGTACCAGGGTCGCGGGTAAAACCAACACCGGTTGCGCAATCATCACCCATGTTGCCAAAGACCATAGCCACTACGTTGACTGCTGTGCCATTCGCCATGTCTGAGGTTATTTTGAATTCACGACGATAATCCACGGCTCGTTTACCGCCCCAAGAATTAAATACGGCGTTAATGGCAATTTCTAGTTGTTCAAATACATTTTCAGGAAAAGGTTTGCCTGTATTGTCCTGAACTACTTGTAAAAAGCGTTCGCTGATTTCTTTTAAATTGATAGCATTCAAATCAACGTCGATTTTAGCCCTAGCCTGTTTTTTTACGGCTTCAAACTCTTCATCAAATTTCTCATCAGGCACGCCCAAAGCAACTTTGCCAAATAGTTGAATAAAACGGCGATAAGCATCATAGCCAAAACGTTCATCATTGGTTTGTTTGATGACGCCTTGTAAAGTTTGCTTGTTTAAACCTAAATTTAAAATGGTGTCCATCATACCAGGCATGGACATGGCTGAACCAGAACGTACTGAAACAAGTAAGGGATTTTCAGAATCGCCAAATTTCTTACCTGTTCCTTGTTCAACACCAGACATGTGTTCTTTGACTTGGTCCATCATACCTGCTGGAGCCGCTTTTTCAGCTAAGTAAGTTAAGCAGGTTTGAGTGGTAATGACAAATCCTGGGGGGACATTCAATCCAATTTGGGTCATCTCGCACAGATTAGCGCCCTTACCACCAAGTAAATGTTTGTCTTTACCATTACCATCTTTGAAAGAGTAAACAAATTTTTCGCTCATTATTTCTCCTTAGTGAAATATGGATAACATGAATAAATAGGGTTGAAAAATTTCGATAATCCTTAAGATCATACTCCATTTTTAGGTCGGAATGGTGACATTCTTTAAGATTATTTATAACCATCAACCTTTCAAAGTATATAATTGCTAAAAAATTAAGAAATTATATGCAACTGACCTCAAATTTCAGGACATGTTTTTTATTTATTCATTATTTTCAAACTGTTATATAAATATGACTGTCAAATTTTGATTTGGAACCCGTGTATACTTAAGTATAAAAGGAAAGGTACGACTAAAAGTTCCCCTTTCTTCACGTGAAGCTCTTGATTCTCTTCGCTAAGGAAGGATTAAGAGAGATTAATGCCAAGTAAATATTTTATTTATTATTATCCTGCATAACATTAGTTATTTATAAGAAATAAATATGAGTAACTTGTTGATTATGTGATTAATATCATATTTTTTGTTTGATATTACCATCAAAACTAAGCAAATTATTTAATCAAATGTCATGATTTTTAGTTCTTTTATGACGTACAATATTTTTCAGCAAAAAAATTGCTAATGTACTTGATTTTTATACGCTATTTACTTATCAATGACTAGAACTAAAGTTTTGTATGCAACGTTATATATTTGTTTGAAAAAAATTAGATAATATGCAAGTAGTATTTTAATTAATGATCACTTATTGGACTCAATGAATATTTTGTGCCGATTACTCATATTGCTGCTTATTTTTAGTATAACGACTGTGGGTAATGCAACTTCCCATCCTCAGCCAAAAGTATTTATATCTCCTATCGAATTTGACCATTTGTCCTTGGAAGATGGTCTTTCTCAAGCCACTGTTTCTTGCATGATTCAAGACAGCCAAGGTTTTATGTGGTTTGGTACTGAGGATGGTTTAAATCGTTTTGATGGTTATACATTTAAGGTATATCGTAATATCCAAGATGATCCTACAAGTTTGACTGACAGTTGGGTTAATGCTATTTACGAAGATAGTCAGGGGTTTTTATGGTTGGGAACAGAAGGAGGAGGATTAAATCGTTTTGATCCCAAGCTTCAAACTTTTGAGCATTATCAATATGATGCAAATGATTCACATAGTTTAAGTAGCAATATTGTACTTTCTCTCTATCAAGATAAAACTGGCATTTTATGGGTAGGTACTGACGGAGGAGGATTAAATCGCTTCAATCGGCGGCAGAAAAAATTTACTCGCTATTTGCATGATCCAAAACAAAAAAATAGTTTAAGCCATAATAAAATTTGGGCAATTCATGAAGATAGAAAAGGGAATATCTGGCTAGGAACTTATGGTGGATTAAATAAATTTAATCGAAATGACGAAAGTTTTACCCATTATTATCATGAACCTGATAATCCAAACTCTCTGAGTAATAATACAGTATTATCTATTTATGAAGATAGAGCAGGATTTTTATGGATAGGGACAGAAGAAGGTGGTTTGAATAAATTTGATCCTCGGCAAAAAACATTTATTCGTTACCAATATGATTCAAAAGACCCTTATAGCTTAAGCCATAATGCCGTGTGGGCAATATTTGAGGATAATGAAGACACTCTTTGGGTCGGTACGCATGGTGGATTAAATAAATTTAATCGAACAACAGAACAATTTACTCATTATCAACATAATCCTCTTAATCCCAAAAGTCTGAGTCATAATGCTGTTTGGTCAATTTATCAAGATAAAAGTGATGTTTTGTGGATTAGTACTTTAGGTGGATTAAATAAATTTACCCCAAAAGGTAAAAAATTTATCCATTACCATCAAGACCCGCTGAATCCTGATAATAGTTTAAGCGATAATAATGTGCGCGCTATCTTGGAAACACGAGATGGAATGATGTGGTTTGGAACTTACACGGGAGGATTAAACCGCTTTGATCGAAAAACTAATCAGTTTCGTTATTATCAACATGATCCCAATGATCCTGATAGTTTAAGTAATAATAATATTCGGGCAATTTTTGAAGATTATGAAGGCATGTTATGGATTGGCACTTATGGTAGTGGCTTAGATAAATTTGATCGCAAGACACAAACCTTTACTCACTATACTCACGACCCTCAGAATCCACATAGTTTAGGAGATAATAATGTCCGCGCCATTATTGAAGACAGTAATAACGTGTTATGGGTTGGTACTTATGATGGTGGATTAAACCAATTTAATCCTGAGACTGAACAATTTATCCATTACTTAAAAGAGCGTGACAAAGGCGTCAGTAGTAATAATGTCAAAGTTATTTATGAAGATAACCAAGGTGCCTTATGGATTGGTACTCACAATGGATTAGATGAATTTGATCCTGCTCGTCAGCACTTTCTTCACTACGAACGAGATCCGGACAAGCATAAAAGTTTGAGTAGCAATGGCATTCTTTCCATTTACCAAGCCAGCGACAACGCTATTTGGGTCGGTACACTGAGTGGGCTTAATAAACTTAATCGAACAGAAGGAACATTTACCCACTATCATGAGCAAGATGGCTTAGCAAATGAAGTTATTTATGGTATTTTGGAAGATACTCAAGGGTATTTATGGTTATCTACCAATAAGGGGATTTCACGGTTTGATCCCAAGACAGAAACTATTAGAAACTACGATATTTTAGATGGTTTACAAAGTAATGAATTTAATATTGGCGCTTATTATAAAACCCAAGATGGACAAATGTTTTTTGGGGGAATTAATGGCTTCAACCGATTTGATCCTACTAAAGTGATTGATAATCCTTATGTTCCCCCTGTTGTTTTAACCGAATTTCAAAAATTTAATAAACCTTTTGCGTTACCGCAAAGTATTACGGTCACGAAAGATATTGCGCTTTCTTATAAAGATTATGTATTTTCCTTTGAATTTGCTGCCTTAGATTTTACAATTCCCACCAAAAACCAATATGCTTATATGTTGGAAGGCTTTGATCAAAAATGGAATATCACCGATGCCAGCCGCCGTTTTGCGACTTATACCAATTTAAGTGGTGGTCAATATACCTTTAAAGTTAAAGCCTCTAACAACGATAGTATTTGGAATCAAAAAGGGGTGGCTGTTCACATTCAAGTTTCACCACCGCCATGGAAAACTTGGTGGGCCTACACACTCTATGTCATTGCTACTTTTGCTACAGTCATTTACTACATGTTAGCACAACGGAGAAAATTACTAGAAAAGCAAAGAGAGTTACAACGCGAAAAAGAAGTAGCAGAAGCATTGCGCCATTCAGCAGAACAATTACGGCAAGCAGATAAATTAAAAGATGAATTTTTAGCCAATACGTCTCATGAATTACGTACACCATTAAATGGTATTATTGGATTGGCAGAATCTTTGGTTGATGGCGTAGCTGGCGATCTTAATGATAGTATGTATTATAATCTGAGCATGATTGTGTCAAGTGGCAAACGGCTAGCCAATTTGGTTAATGATATTTTAGATTTTTCCCAACTTCGCTATAAAGAAATTGAGTTACAGGTAAAACCAGTCGATGTCAGAGAAGTAGTGGAAGTAGTTCTGATACTAAGCAAAACACTGATTGACAGCGAAAAAAAACTACAACTTATTAATGGTATTCCTCCTGATTTACCTTTGGTGGAAGCCGATGAAAATCGGTTACAGCAAATTTTGTACAATTTAATTGGCAATGGTGTTAAATTTACAGAAGAAGGTAGTGTTGTTATTTCAGCAGAAGTGCGTCATAGGTCGGTAGATGGAGAAAGGCAAGGATTTGTTGCTGTGATCATTTCCGATTCGGGTATCGGTATTCCAGAAAATAAACTGGAACGGATTTTTGAATCTTTTGAACAAGCAGAAGGTTCAGTTGCCAGAGAATATGGAGGCACAGGTTTAGGTTTAGCGGTGACCAAACAACTTATAGAATTACATCATGGCGAAATTCAGGTAGATTCTGTGGTAGGTGTGGGTTCACAATTTATCTTTACCCTACCCATTGCTAAAGAACAAATTATGCCGAAAGGTACTAAATCTAAACCCAAGATAACGGCAGCCAAACATGCCAGTACGCAAGAAATACAATTGCCTATTATTCCAGAAAAAAGTGAGGGAAAATTTAAGGTTCTTATTGTTGATGATGAACCTGTTAATATCCAAGTCCTTGTTAATCATCTGGCACTGCAAGATTATACGCTCTCTCAGGCAAGTAGTGGTATGGAGGCTTTAGAAGCCATTGGGCAAGGACTTAAACCTGATATTATCCTGCTTGACGTAATGATGCCTAAAATGTCTGGTTATGAGGTTTGCCGCCGTTTGCGCAAATATTTCTCGCCCAGTGAATTACCCATTATCATGCTCACAGCTAAAACTCACATGGAAAATATTGCCGAAGGTTTAGAAGCTGGGGCAAATGATTATCTAACAAAACCTGTTGCTAAAACTGAATTATTGGCCAGAATTAAAACCCATGTGCAACTATACGCTATTAATTTAGCTTATGGACGATTTGTTCCCCACGAATTTCTACGATTTTTGGGCAAAGAAAGTGTAGTTGATGTTAAATTAGGTGACCATGTTGAAAAAGAAATGACTGTTTTGTTTTCAGATATTCGTGGTTTTACAAATTTATCTGAAAACATGACTCCTCAAGAAAATTTTAACTTTATTAATTCCTATCTCAGCCGTATGCAGCCAGTAATTGCTAACTATCATGGGTTTATTGACAAATATATTGGTGATGCGATTATGGCACTCTTTCCTAGTAGTGCAGATCATGCTGTACAAGCAGCTATTGGTATGTTGAATACTTTACATGAATATAATAAAACACGTTTGCATCCACTGCTAAAAATTGGCATTGGCTTAAACACGGGCGAATTGATGCTAGGCACAGTAGGTGGTGAGGATCGAATGGATGGTACTGTGATTTCTGACGCTGTAAACTTAGCTTCTCGAGTAGAAGGGCTGACCAAAATTTACGGCATCGCGCTATTGATTACTGAAAAAACCTATTTAAAATTATCTAATCCTGGTTCTTACAATATCCGCGTCATTGATGCGGTCACCGTAAAAGGTAAAACCGAATCTGTGACAGTTTACGAAGTATTTGATGCGGAAGAACCTAAAATCAAGCAGTTGAAAAAAGATACGCTATTTGATTTTGAGCAGGGATTTGTGTTGTACCATTGGGGAGAAGTTGAAGAAGCGCAACCCTACTTTGAAAGTGTACTGCAAAAAAATCCGGACGATGTGGTTTCTCAAGTTTACCTTGATCGGTGTGCAAAAAAATTAAATGTAGATAACCAACTCTCCTCGGATGCACTCCCCATAAGTTAAAATTTTGTATGTTGGCTGCACAAAGACATAAAAGTTAATAATGTAGGACTTACGCAATCCAAGTAAAAAAGTGAGGAAAAGCGACTATATTATGTTGAATGAAACAGCCCCCTCGACAAAAACCATAGCGGTCAAAGCCAAGGCTCAAAGATTATTGCCAATATTTATTGGTTACTCAAACTAATTATACGCAGACTGATTTTGACGAACATAGCGACAAGTTTAGCCATGATTCAATTAACCGTTTGCTCAAGATTGAGAACCTGTTTAAAGTCTTTGAAAAAGTTTAAAAGTTTGTCAGATAATGGAACAATGAGAAAAACATACCCAAGCGACCTAAGTCGCAAACAATTTGAACAAATCCAACCTTTTCTAGAAAGAGCTCGCAAACGTACAAGTCCAAGGAAGGTAGAACTTTATGAAATCTTTTGTGCAGTATTGTACGTACTCAAAAGCCGCTGTCAGTGGAGAATGCTACCAAAAGGTTTTCCTAAATGGCAACTGGTGTATTACTACTGGAGGATGTGGAGTAAAACTAATGATGAAGGAAAACCAAGTTTACTGGAACAACTCTTAAAAAAAACAGGTTGGCGTGGTCCGAAAGAACCTTGGACGCAATGCTATTCCAAGTATGTTGATAGTTGACTCACAGAGTGTAAAGAACGTTGATTGTGCTGAGAAAAAAGGTGATGACGCAGGCAAGAAAGTATCTGGTATCAAGCGGCATATAGCAGTAGATACACAAGGCTTTCCACACGCTATTGAGATAACAACGGCTAATGTAACAGATAGGAAGGGAGCTTTGGAAGCTTTTGAACGTTGCAAATTGTCTGGTGTAGAAAAAGTGTTAGTAGATGGTGGATATACCGGAGCCCCTTTTGCCAAAGAAGTAAAACATAAACTCCAAGCAACAGTGGAAGTCGTCAAACGTAGTGAACTACACACCTTTAAAGTCTTGCCCAAGCGGTGGGTTGTTGAAAGGTCTTTTGCTTGGTTAGATAAGTGTCGAAGACTTTGGAAAAACTGCGAAAGAAACCTCAATTGTAGTCTACAGTTCGTTATGCTAGCTTTTTTGGCTATCATTCTAAAAAAACTTTAAACAGGCTCTTAATGCTAAATATTCTCCCTTGTAAAAAGGTAATTGTACAGTTCATAGGGTGCAAGATTTATCTTATTAATAAATTTTGAGCACCCGCCAAACTGAGTTGATGCTGTGTTGGATTGTATATATTTTATGCTAAAAATCCACACCAACGTTACATCATATGAATTACTCCGTCAACATACCTTTGTGTTCAATAAATTGAATAATCTCTTGCAAACCTTCGCCGTTTTTCATATTAGAAAACACAAAAGGGTTGTCTTTACGCATCTTTCGTGTGTCTTGCGCCATCACTTCTAATGAAGCACCAACATAAGGGGCAAGATCAGTTTTGTTAATCACTAATAAATCTGAACGAGTAATACCCGGGCCACCTTTACGTGGCATTTTTTCACCTTCAGCGACATCCAACACGTAAATCGTCAAATCAGCTAATTCTGGACTAAAAGTCGCGCTAAGATTATCACCACCACTTTCAATAAAAACCAAGTCTAATTGTGGAAAACGTTCGCATAAGTCTTCCACAGCAGCTAAATTCATGGATGCATCTTCTCGAATGGCAGTATGAGGGCATCCGCCCGTTTCTACCCCGATAATTCGTGCTTCTTCCAATGCTTGACTGTGCATCAAAAATTGCGCATCTTCTTGGGTATAAATATCGTTGGTTACCACTGCTAGTTCATAACGATCGCGCATCGCTTTGCATAAAGCATCCAGTAGGGCTGTTTTACCAGAACCGACTGGGCCACCGATACCAATGCGTAAAGGGGAATTATTCATAAACATCTCACTCATGATCGATAAATACGGGTATATTGGGTTTCATGTAGACTGCTGGCTAGTATTTGGGCAGGACAGGATGCCCCTATTTTATCATCGGTTAATTGCAGTCCACATTTGACTATTTCAGGAATGTTTGGACTGAGATTGGCAAGGATTCTTTGTCCTGCGCTTTGTCCTAAAGGAATAATTTTGACACCAGCCAACACGATAGCTTCTAACCAGCTCCACAAATAGCCAGCGGCTGCTATGGATAAAGGAATATGCCAATATTGGGCTGCATAAACAAATCCACTGAGTTGGCAACTTTTTAATACTGGCAAAATGTCAGTTGAAATTGGTATCCCAAGTTCTGGCAATAAACTTGCTAAAGCTCGCCCTCGATTGCGTTCTTCCTGGCGTAACTCTTGGGTTTCACGCGAGGCAAGCAGATAATATGTCCAGTCCTTAAATGCTTGTTTATCTTGTGTGTCACGAGCCTGATAAAGACGTGCTAATAGCGGAATTTCCAACTGCGCTAAACTATTTTCCAGCAGATGACCAATCCATTCTAACAGTTGGGCCTCATTTTTAACCCAATCACATTCAACCGCCCACTCTAAGCCTTGTGAGTAAGTAAATGCACCAATTGGCAAAGAGGGACTGACCAAATGTAACAAACGGAGTAAAGAGGGATCAATGGGAGTGATCATGTTTTTGATGATGGCTGTGACCTTGTGCTGCACTACCACCATAGGCACCAGGCTCTGGTTCAAATGGTGCATGGCTAACTTCCACGACCAAGCCTAAGCCACGTAACATTTCATCCAATACATGATCATGCAGATAACTAATGCGATCTTGTGCTATTTGGATGGAAACATGACGATTGCCTAAATGATAGCAAGCTCGTGCCAACAAATGAGGATCATTGCTAATAATGTTAGATAACGTTTCTTCTGCTGCGTGGATTTTCACTATAATATTATTTTCAGAACGCAGTAAATCCCCCTCTTTCAAGGTTGTTCCACGTTCCAAAAATACACCCACTTCTTCACCGTTGTCCAACGTGACTCGCAAGCGGTTTTTAATTCGACTATGTAACGGCAAGGTGAGTGTGGTATTAATCAATTCAGCGTGAGGGATTTTTTCTATTAATTTAATCATCGGGTAAATTATCCATGGTTATTCCATTTTTTATTTACTCAATCCTATGCCTATTGACATTTCAGTGCAAGCATACTAAAACAGAAGCAAACCTGATGAAACTCATGTAATTTTTTGCCCACTTTTCAAATCGGGAGAAAACTCGGCGAAACTGTTTAATCTTGCCAATAAATCATCTAATAGACCTCTTGCGAAATAACTTGTTAACAAGCTTAAATAATTAGTTTATTATATATAGCAGCAATAAGGTTAAACCGTAGAGCAAAATGCTTACGACGGTTTCGGTAACGAAGCGCAAGCATTTTGAAGATTTTAAGAGCTCGTATTACATGTTCGACAGTAATACGGATTTTATCCAGTTGGCGGTTAGCCTGTTTTTGTTCCTCAGTCAAAGGGCAAAGCTTAGTTTTTTTAAATGAGATTTGGCAACAAGTATGGTATCTTCCCATTCCTTGATAACCGCTATCAGCTAATACTCGTATAGAGACATCAAGTTGAGCTTTCTTGAAACTTTGTTTGAATAGACTTATTGCGAAATAAGGTATTGAAAAAATGGGGAGAAAAGTTAAACTAGTGGTTATAGAAACTAAACAAGTCCATAAGAAAGCAATATGAATT
>JADGDF010000274.1 GCA_016745055.1 Thiotrichaceae bacterium
CTCAAGCTAAGGCTATTCGCAAACGAGAACGCTGCGATGTCGATACCCTATTTACTGTTCATTTCAATGGTGACAAATTATAATGCGCTAGCTATAGGCCCAACTATATTCCCCATTTCTAATAAGGCCTGTTTCTATTGAAATACGATACCAGTTTGGAAGCATTAAGATAACGTCCTTCGGTTTGTGCTTTAAAACCAATGTAATAAGCTATTTCACAAAACGCTTTTTTACTTGTCATTCGTGCCAACAAAGCTTCCTGATTTGCCATGCCTAATAAATAACGACCAATGGTGTTGTAATGACTATCTGGAGATTGGATGTAGTAATTTTGTAGTTGTTGATAATGGGTTTTACTTGGGGTATCTTCACGAAGATAAGCGGCTACTCGCATTAACCAAATAAATACACCATGTTGTTTATCTTTTGCCATTGGATCGCCCATAAATTCCCATAACAATGCGTGCGTTTTTTGCTATTTTTGGACAATCCCAGCGTCAAGTCATGGTGGAGTAAGCTAATGGAGTTGCCGTATTGAGACCGAACAGGTCGGGGCAACAAACTAGCGTCTCGCTGAGAATTGAGTTGCTCTAAGGGATAGGAGACGTCCCGGGAGTTTCACGAAATCTCTGCGTGACTCCGGAATTTCTCAAGCTTAGTTGCATTTGCTAAGATACTCTGCATATTACTTGCTGCCCCAAAATTCCCTAACCCAAAGTACCCACATGGATTAGCTAAATAGGGTTTGCACCGCGTGTTTTTTGCGGTGCGAACGTTGGAGGAATGTCAGGTGTTTTTGGTTTTTCGTGCGCACCAAAAAGACGGTGCGCACCTTACCTGGCTTGCTTTGTAAATCAGTTTAGTCCTCCCCATTGATTTGTGCAGATCTTAACATTTTTAATCCAATACGTTGTCTATTTGGTTCAGATAGAATTATTTCGACTTCACATTTTGAGCCAACATCAATATTATCATCACCATGTTTAACAAAAATTAAGCCTTGAACACCGGGAATTAACTCAATGTAAGTGCCATACTCTGTATTTTTAGTAGCTGTACCAATATATACTTTTCCCACTTTTAATATTTCTCTGTTAATCCATGGATTTTTCTCGGGATGTGCTTGTTTTATTGAACCTACCCACATCTTTTCATTTTTATTATACCCAAGGATTAAAACTTCGTGTTCAACACCTATATCAGAAAAAAAAGTTGCATCTGAAAAAATTTCTATCCAATCTAGCTGTGGGACATTTATAAAAATAGTGTGGTTTTCATGTTTTAGATAAACGCCCCATCTTTCTCGCCTGAATATCAAGGCTTTTACAATATCATTAACGTTAATTTTTATATCCTCTCATAAAATTAGTAGAAGAAGGAAAATTCGTGTTGAATTATGAAATTTTAAAAATGAATACTTCACCGCTTAAAGAGCGGTGGTTTTTGAATAACGACTAAAATTGCAAAGAACTACCAACTTTTTACTCAAAAATAGTTCATCTTTACCATTCGCCTAGCTAGCCAAATTTTTACAGATAAAAACGGTAGCGTTAACATTTTGCATTTGACTCGTCATCAATTAACAGGAACAGAGCATTAGCGACAATCTATCAAAATAATAGAAAGTCAAGTTCTTTTTAATGTACTTATGCGTTTATCCAATTTAGGTTGTTGTATACTTCTGAGTAGGTCGTTACAATATTTACTATAAAATTAGTATAGAAATTTATTCCTATATACACTTTATGGTTTTTTGGCGCTTAGTAAAAGTTAAAATTTAAATAAATCAAAATTAAGTATAAAAAGCTGAATATCCAAACAATGGATAAAATTTATTGTCTCAATTGGAGAATATATTATGCAGCAGTTAAATATTCACATAAGTTGGCCTCTATTTATTTTACTATTTTTATTCCAAAGTGGTTGTAACACAGTGGTAACCCATGATGGTTGTTATGTTGTAGACCCTCATGTGAATGGTACTTATGATGGAGAATGTAAAGATGGTAAAGCCAATGGCTTTGGCAAATCAGCAGGAGAAGATGCTTACGAAGGTTACTTTGTTGATGGTAAATTTCAAGGCACAGGTAAATATACTTGGAAAGATGGCGATACTTATGCAGGACAGTTTCATAACGGAAAACCTCATGGTTATGGTGTATTAATAAAAGGTAAAAAACGTCAAGAAGGTATTTGGGAAAAAGGGGAACTGATTGAAGAAAAGCGGGCAATTAATAAAGCTAATTTTAAATTTTAAAATATTAGTTGTTTACCAGCACATTGGTTAAAGTTTTTATTATTTTCAAATTTCACTCCCAATGTTGTCTATGTTTCAAAATATGAGTGTAGCGAAAAATAAATAATGTGCTGGGAAAATGCGAAGTCAAATTTAGTTTTGCCATTAAATTAAGCTTTTTTGAAGGTACCTTCATTACAGAGAAGTAGTTACCAAAATTTTTTAATTTAGTGATATTCAATATACACTCAAACAAGTTACCAACGTTGATTATTTAAGAGTACCATCGTTTCATCCCCCATTGCATAAATGTGATGTTTGGTTAAATAATTGACCATATCTTCATTAATACCTAGAGAGGGCAAAATGGGAATAATGGCTTTATTTTCATATTCAGGAAAATAATCAGGAATGTCAGGCAACGCTTCAATAAACTTGTTGATATAATAGACTTATTGCGAAATAAGGTATTGAAAAAATAGGGAGAAAAGTTAAACTAGTGGTTATAGGAACTAAACAAGTCCATAAGAAAACAATATGAATTACGAAAAACTGAAAGTTTTATCAAATGAAAAGCTTA
>JADGDF010000275.1 GCA_016745055.1 Thiotrichaceae bacterium
GTCATGAACACTGCCTTTAGCAAAGTAGGTTGAAATAATCTTTCTACTATTAAAATCTATCATTATTTGTGCTTTTTGAGTGTGGCGTTTTTTTTCCCATTCAAACAAAGTCTCAAGAAAGCTCAACTTGATGTCTCTATACAAGTATTAGCAGATAGCGGTTATCAAGGAATGGGAAAATACCATGCTTGTTGCCAAATCCCATTTAAAAAAACTAAGCTTTGCCCTTTGACTGAGGAACAAAAACAGGCTAACCGCCAACTGGATAAAATCCGTATTACTGTCGAACATGTAATACGAGCTCTTAAAATCTTCAAAATGCTTGCGCTTCGTTACCGAAATCGTCGTAAGCATTTTGCTCTACGGTTTAACCTTATTGCTGCTATATATAATAAATTAATTATTTAAGCTTGTTAACAACTTATTTCGCAAGAGGTCTAATATTGAAAAAACTAGGGCAAGGACTGTATGGAGTTTGACCAATCGCCTAACACGTAAGTTACTTTCTCATAGTATTGCTGTGTTTGCCAATATTCAACATGGGATTGAACCTTTAACGTTAGAAAAAACTGTTTTAGCTTAAAAGTCGAGCATCGCGTTACCCTATGTAGAACGTGCTGAAACCATCCGTGAAAAAGGAACCAATCGTTCCCAATTTTTTCGAGGTGAAATTGATAAATATACCTGGAAAGATAAAGGGTCTAGCTATGTGTTGTCTGACATTCTTGCGGCTTTTTTATATGCACAATTACATGAAGTTGATAAGATTCAAGAAAAACGTAAGAATATTTGGAATTATTACTATCAACATTTAGAAACGTGGGCAGTTGAAAATAATATACGTTTGCCTATTGTTCCAACCCACTGTGAACAAGCGTATCACATGTTTTATTTACTCATGCCGTCTTTGAAAGTTCGTTCCCATTTCATAAATTATCTTAAGGAATATGAAGTTGTAGCTACTTTTCATTACTGCCCTTACACAATTCTGATATGGGGCGTAAATTGGGTGGAAAGCAGTACCATTGTCCAGTAACTGAAAATGTGAGTGATAGATTGGTACGATTACCATTTTTTAATGATATGACTGAAAAAGAACTCATGACTGTAATAAAGACTGTGAAGAATAGTTCAAAGGTCTTAAGGTAATGTTTTAGGGGTAAATAAAATCATAAATCAGAAAAATGTCTCATATATTTTATCTTTTACTATACTCACTCTGAATTGGGATTATCCTTATTTTCTACTGCTTAAGCTTGCTTTCAAAATACCCAGTTGTGTTTGTAAGTAACTATTTTTTGCACTAAATTAATGCTTAAAAATACATTTATGTGGCACTTTAGGAGGCAAAACTACCTCTACGCTGCGAGACATAAAGCAATGGCTTTTTCAGCAGCACCACTACTTTATGGCTTTAAACAATTTGATAAACGTCTTAACTTGATAGATGTTATTTTTAATCATGTGAACGTCGTGGTCAAGGCTGTAAAGAGAATGTCACTGTACCAATAGCATAAGTAGCTTGGCAGGATGAAATAGAACCGTCTGTGACTTGGTAAATTGAGGCTTGCTCGCCCTTCCACGCTCTTATCCCTACTTTGTTGTGCAAGCTAGGGACTATTTTCTACCCTAATAGACCTCTTTGCCTGTAAATCTATCTTTCTGGCATAGCTGAGCTAGGTAGTTACAATTTTTTCAATTCAGGCTGATGGTTGGCTAAATTAAAGAAAAGCAAAATAGGTTTGCTCGTAGTTGATCTGAATAATGTGAAAAAACCCAATAATTAAGTAGTTGAGTTTGTAGGTTAGGAATTTTTCCCGACATTTTGGAAATTATTTAACCATTAAAATGGTAATCTATGTTAGATCAAGGTGGGATACATTTTTCTGTACTATCAAGCTTTCATCCTAAATTTGGTTGCATACCTTCAAAAAAATTACAATCTTGGATCTACTCCTTCACTTTCTAAAGCCAATACGCCAAACACACTTTCATGTATCCGTCTTAAAGGCTCTTTGTTTACAAATCGTTCTAACCCCTCAATACCCAGCGCAAATTCTCTTAACGCTAAAGAACGTTTTCTTGATAAGCCTCTGTTTTTCAATCTAACCAAATTTTCCTGCATATCATATTCAGGCCCATAAATAATGCGTAAATATTCACTTCCTCTACATTTTACAGCTGGTTGCAATAGACCTTCTTTGCCATAAACAATGAAATCATAAGGTTTAACCACCATACCTTCTCCACCTTTAGCTGTTAAGCCAAGCCACCAATCAATAGCCACTTTGATACTGCTTTCATCTTTTATGTCCACAATTTTGTAATGGGTAACCCTGAATATTTTTTCATCTGCTTGACAAATTTCTTTAATATTTTCCATATGCCATTCATGATGTTTATTCACATGCACGACACCCTCAGTGGCCAAAATATGGAAAGGTGCTAATTTATAATCCTCTACAGAAGTGATGTCCCAACAGTAATGACGGTATGCTGCAACATATTTTGAAATGACAGCTTGCTTATAATTCATTTTATCAAGCAATTGCTGTGCATCACCAGTCCCATGGTTGCTAAAATTGATAACGAATTTATTTTGCACCTGGAAATCCAAAATGGCAATGACTACCACATGCATTACAGAATGCTCCGATATTGGTTAGATATTAATCAGGTTGCTCCCAAGTATAAAAGAGTTGTATCACGGAATTTAAGATGGTATTTTGCGAAAAGGAGGATATAAGAAAGAACAAGTTTTGTAAACTTAGGAGAACGAGTATGAAAATG
>JADGDF010000276.1 GCA_016745055.1 Thiotrichaceae bacterium
CTTGCTCTTCGTTACCGAAATCGTCGTAAGCATTTTGCTCTACGGTTTAACCTTATTGCTGCTATATATAATAAACTAATTATTTAAGCTTGTTAACAAGTTATTTCGCAAGAGGTCTAATAATTATCGCCCCAGCAAATCAGTGTATTATCAGCCTTCACTGCACAGGAGTGCTTTTCACCAGCACTGATTTGGATAAAGCTATCGCCAGGAGGAGGAGTCGATTGAGCAACCGAATCTTTGCCCCAACAAGCTATCGTACCAGCCGTTGTAATTCCGCAGTTGTGATTATGACCAGCATCAATAGTAGTAAATTTGGCATCTGGAGGAGTGACTTGTAAATACTCATTGCTTCCCCCAACAAATAACAGTGTCATCGGTTTGAATCATGCAGGTATGATCTTTACCGGCAGTAATGGTTTCTGCTGACACCGTCCAACTTGCAACGGTAAGGCCGCATATCAGCCAAGCACTGATTGTCATGAGCTTATGACTTGCCGCCATCGTAGATGCCACTAGCACATCGGACGTTAGGCTATCAAATAGCCAATGGGTCATAGATCGCCACCGCCAAAAATCTTTTGAGCAATTGGAGGGGAAATCTTCTTTTCGCCGTACCAAATTGGTACACTTCTTGATATAATTTAACACTGACATGGAAATATCTCCTTAGTGAGATGTCAATTGTCAAAATGGGATGTCCTGTCGTCTCGTCAAAGTCTTGGGACATCCCCCTTTTCCAGCTCACTTGAGCTAAGAAATCAAAAATTCTTACTTTTCAATTACAGATAAAATTTTTTAACCAAAAACACTAAATTTTCTGTAGAAAAGCAATTTATATACCATTTTTTAAAATTAAATTTAAAAACAATATGTTAAGTTATTCTTTTTAGATAAAGCTGTTATTATTTTGACAATTAATATAACAAAAATGACACTTTTGATAGTATACCACTGAGTAAACAGTGCTCCTTTTGAACACCTTAAATATGGAAAAAATATAAAAAATAGTATTTTCAATAGGTTGTGCTAGCTACTTAACAAAAAAATTGTTTATTTTAAACACATTGATTTTACCTCTCCTTGTTTCCCAAGGTTTGACAAATTTTTGATCAATCTTGATCAAAAATATGATTGCTGTACAAAAAAGACAAAAACAATATGAAAAAAGCGAGAGAGGACTTTTAACCCCCTTAACTAGATGAATAGAAAATTTTTTTAGGTTTATTTACCTCCAATAAATTAAGTGATAAGTGAATTGTTTTCTCCATTGTGATATTGCTCTAAAGGAAATCCTTCGTTGCCTGGTTCAAAAAGTTTGAGAAATTGCTTTTCTACCCAACCAATTTTTATTTCTTGAGAAATAATAAGAACTAATTCACCTTCTGCTAAAGTAGAGATAACACTAGCTTTTTGGGAAGGCTCTACATATACGTCAAGTTTTTCTAAAACCACATGGGATTTTGTAGATATTGGAATACTCAATTGATTTTTTTTTCAATTAAGTCAAAAATTTCTCCTGTTTTTTCAGTTAATTCTCGTAGTTGTCGTTGATTTGCTAAAGATATTTCTTTAACTTTTTCCACATCTTCCTTTGAAGCTGATGGTAAAGAAATAAGTAGTCCAATTATCACAGGGAGAATAATGAATTCAACAACTTTAATCGCTAAATTATTTCAAAGAGGGTTATCTTTGTACTCCTCAAATGAATTCTTTAAATTATTTAAGATATTGGAAATAAAAGAATCTTGATATTGTTCATCATTAATTTCATTGTCACCTATGCTCTGTTGACATTTCAGCGCAAGCATACTAAAAGAGAAGCAAACCTTATGTCATTTTTTGCCCGCTTTTCAAATCTGGAGAAAGCACTGCAAAACTGTTTAATCTTGCCAATAAAGCATTCAATCAGATGACGTTCTTTATAAACGTGCTTGTCATATTCACGAGGCTCTTTGCGATTAGCTTTCGGTGGAATAACAGGAATAATCTCCTGTTTGCGTAATTGTTCAATCAATTATCTTTGTCACCCCCTCTAATAAAGCCTCTGTAGACGCTGTTCCATTTACCTTTGTCTTTTTGGTAACAAACGCCATTGAGCACCACTACGAAGTTCCCACAAGAGAGCCTCTACAAAAAAACACCGGCTAGCTTTTTCTGTTTTCACGTAGATACCTTTTGACTCCTTCAGGAAAGTAAATATCTTATCCCAGTTCTGATCTGACAGTTCTGTTCTGATAGATTCGTATTGCTCATTTAGATAACTCCTTGACAAAATCAAAGTTATCTAACTTAATCCTTCAAATGTCAACAGCGCCTAAGCTACAAGCAAAAATAAATAATATTCATCCTACGGGTGAAAATATATTAACTTTTGAATATCGTCAAGGTATTATTGATTAGATTATAAAATGTAATGACTACATTTATAACTAGACTTATTGCGAAATAAGGTATTGAAAAAATGGGGAGAAAAGTTAAACTAGTGGTTATAGAAACTAAACAGGTTCTAAGAAAACAATATGAATTACGAAAAACTGAAAGTTTTATCAAATGAAAGGTTTAAACGCTATTTAGGAGTAAGTAAAGAACTATTTGAAGAGATGGTGAATGTGTAGAGCTCGAACCAGACTGGGTAACACACCTAAGCTAAGTTATGAAGAGCAACTGACGCTCACGTATTTTAGAGAGTATGAACTCAGTATCATTTGGGGATAGATTACGGCTTATCAGAATCCAATGTATGTAGGACAATCCAAAAGATAGAAAACAAGCTAATGAGAA
>JADGDF010000132.1 GCA_016745055.1 Thiotrichaceae bacterium
AAAAATGTACCGAGCGTTCAATATAAAGAAAAATCTCAACCACTATGTAAAGTGGCAGAATAACTTACTTATACCGCATATTGTGAAGTCACTATCAAACGCTGCGAGGCATGGGTGCCGAGTAGTCCGCGACTAGCTGGGCGCTCAAAAATGGTATAAAACAGTACATAAGGGCGATAGTCCTTGCATGTGTTTTTTGCTATTTTTGAGCATCACCCCAGCGTCAAGTCGTGGTGGAGTAGGTTAACGGAGTGCGTAGTGCAACGAAGTACGCAGTTGCCGTATTGAGACCGGACGTGTCGGGGCAACTAACTAGCGTCTCGCTGACGTGAGTCGCTCTTAGGGATAGGACGTCCCGTGAGCGTCACGAAATCTCTGCGTGACACCGGAAAGTAATGTATTATGACCCATAGGGTTTATTAAATCAATTTCATCGTGATCTTGATCACTTATTCGGTAAAACAGAACCTCAATTAAAAAGTTTTTCTGTTGCAACAAGCAACCGGACATCAAGGAAGAGTCCAACCAATTTGTAATTGAAGCTGATATTCCTGGAGTTGAACCTAAAAACATTGAAATTTCAATGGAAAATGGTGTGCTGGCAATTAAAGGCGAACGCAGCGCTGAAACTCAAGAAGCTAACCATGACACGTTTTCGTGACACAAACCGGGGATGAAATTTTCTAAAATTCGTTTACCTAAAAATGCAGGATTCCGTCAAATTACATAGTAGAAGCTAATGGTTACAAACGAGTTAAAAGGATTAGAGGTGCTTTTTATCGCAAATTCAGTTTACCCGATACAGCGAACCCTGAAGGCATTAAAGCTTCTGGCAAAAATGGTGTACTGAATATCTCAATACCTAAACGGGAAATGATGCAGGCCCGCAAAATTGAGGTAGAAGTTTCATAAAAAACCTGTGTGGAAAAACCTGACAAGTTTCCAAAATTTGTCAGGTTTTTGTGAAAGTAAATTACACTGCTTATATAAGACGAGATGGTTTACAGTTGAACAATGTATCTCCAAATCTAAAGATTTAGACTCCAATTTTAGGAATAGGAATTAAATAACTTCCATCAGTTTTCAATCAGACCTGGCAGGTTTTGAAAACCTGCCAGGTCTTGTTTCTAATTTTATTTAGTTCCTATTCCTTAGTTTAAATGCAAAGCATTCAATCTTTTAACCACTCATTCAATGCATTTAAATCTTCAGTACTTAACATACCAGCCGCTTGCTTTAACAAAAATGTACTGACGACATAATCATAACGTGCCTGCGCTAAGTTCGTTTTGGCTTGGTACACATTGCTGGTAACATTGAGTAAATCGACTATGGTTCTTAATTCTGCGTCAACGCTTTCTTCAACTGCTTTCTGAGCGGTTTCTGTAGACGTTACAGCTTGCTGAAATGCTTTAACTCGACTAATACTCGACATCACCTTAAGATAGGCATTACGAGTTTGTTGCTGAACCACACGCTGTTGCTGTTCTAACCTATCAAGTGCTTGGGAATAACGTTGACGTGCTTCTCTAACTCTAGAACTTCTTAATCCACCTTCAAATAAAGGGTAACTAAATTGTATGCCTACCGTATTGCCAGTGGCATTTCCAAGCATATCATCCCCACGAACCGAATCATTATAACGATGTTGAGCAACTAAATCGACAGTGGGATAACGATTAACTCTTTGTTTTTTAATTTCTTGGCGTGCTTTAGTTACAGCATGTTGCGCAACAATAATTGAAGGATTTTGCTTTAATGCAATTTCTACCCACTCTTCTGAATTTTCAGGGTCAGGATTTACAAGCGGAATATCAGATTTTAAAACAGCGATTTTTTGAGGATATTCGCCAATAATTTCACGTAAGGCTTCCAAAGCATTATCTACTTCATTTTTAGCTTGAATCTCATCAGCAATGGCTAAGTCATAGGCCGCTTGAGCTTCTTGAACATCAGTAATTGCAATGAGTCCAACTTCAAACTTGGCTTTTACCTGCTCAAGTTGACCAACAATTGCCCGTTTGTTCGCTTGGGCATTGCTTAATTTATCTTTACCTGCCAGCACATTAAAATAACCTTGTAAAATACTTGCCATTAAATTCTGTTTAGCACTTTCGTAAGCTACATTTGCTTGTTGTATGCCTGTTTCAGCTTGTTGCACTGTGGCATTTAATCCTCGTCGATACAGCGGATAAGCCAACGATACATTATAGCCAAGGGTGGTATTTTCAGTACTTTCCCCTGACCACCAATTGTCTAATTGCCAATTTTCAACGGCAGATGCCTCTAAGGTTACTTGTGGCATCAAGCTAGATTTTGCTTGCGATTTACCTTCTTTGGCAATCGCTCGTTCAGTGCCTGAAATTTTAAATTCAGGATTTTTTTCTTCAGCTTGTTTGAACAAATCAAGTACTGTTTCTGCCCGTAAAGGAGAACAAACTAGAATGATGAGTAAATATAAAAGGTAGCTTTTCCTATCCATTAAAATTCTCCACTTAACTGTTTGCATTTTTAAAAGGTCATTGCATAGAATACAGAAATCAGTATTTGGAATACAGAATGAAAAAAATGAGTTGTCAAAAGTAAATTTTATGAGAGCAATCTAGTATTTTAATCTATAAAATATAGGATGAAAAATGTTCTATTAGAATTTATATCTGAATTCAGCAAAATAAAATCTTCCCGCACCTGGTAAATCGTTGGGTATATTCAAAATACCGTTAGTATCTGGGCCAGGGGAAGGGTAACGTATGTCGGTATTAAAAACATTCCGTATGCCAATTGCAAAATTGGTATTACCTACGCGAATATCTTTACGACGTAATATAAGGTCAACAGTGGTATAACCTTCTAAATCAGAGCGTGGATCATTGGCCGCTCTTTTCCATCCATTATGCCAATTCATTTGGGTATTAATGTACCATTTTGAGCCAAATAAATAATCTCCTCGTAGATAAGTTGTTTGTTGAGAGGCATTATGCAAAGTGGCTCCCGTCATTTTATCTTCAGAATCTTGATAACTATAGTTGAACAGCACACTAGATTTATTGCTGGTTTTCCAACGTAATTCTAGCTCACCCCCTTGACCTTTCCAACTAGCTACATTAGCAAAACCCTGTTCAGTAGGACCTATTGGTGTTGTAATTATTTTATCTTTAATTTCATACTGGAATAGATTTAAAGTTAAATGTAATTTGTTGGTGGCACGATAATCAAAGGCCAACTCCCAGGTTTCAATTTTTTCAGGTCCAAGATTTGGATTACCAATGGCAACAGGATTATTCTGGTTATATAAATCTTGAAAAGAAGGTGCACGAAAAGCATGACCATAAAGCAATTTAACGACTAAATTAGTACGCGGTTCCCAAACTAATCCCAAGCGAGGGTTAGTGGTAGAGCCAAAATCAGAGTAATAATCATAGCGAATGCCTGTCGTCAATTCCCACTGAGGAGCGAGCGTCCAACTATCTTGAATAAATCCAAATTGATTTTCTCTGGCAGCCTCACGCACATAGGCTGCCCAGGTATCACTGATATCTGTTATTTTCAATGGAGAAAGCGGTTCATTTGTCAATGGGTTAATACCAAAATTTCTTAAATCCCCCACTTCATACATATCATAATAACCATAACCGGCACCAATGCGGATTAAGTGATGGTTAAAACCGCGATAAGTGCCTGACACTGATAATTGGGTATGCGTTTCAGAACCAGAAGGGTAGCCAAGATAACCAATAGGAAATGTTCCTCCAAATGCGCCTGGTGGAAAAAGTTGCCAGGTCAGTATGGATTCCGTATGCATATAATTCAACTGAGTTTCTATTGCCCAATTATCTGTGAACGTGGGATTATTATAGGTTAGATCTCCTGTTATTCTTCTCAATTCTCGCGGTTTGGTGGGGTCTAAAGCTTGGGCAACGCCAGTACCCGCTTCTGTATGGTCATTTTTGAACCAACCAGCTCTGAATTGCCAATTTTTCTTTGCAATATCTAATTTTATATCGTAATTTGTTTGCTTTGAACCATAAGGTCCTGGTGCTAAAGAAACATTGGTGCCAAACATCTGATCAAAGACAGTTTGTGCATCACTTTCCACTGTGCGTTGGTGTCCATCACTGTCAGTGAATTCAGCCATTGCAGCAATTTCAAATCCTTTCCACTGAGTACTATGTAAAGCCCAAACGTCTCGAGTGTTAAAATTGCCCAAACGTACGCCAATTTCTGTGCCATCAATATCTCGCGCAGTTTTGGTAATAATATTCACGACACCTGCAAAAGCATCTGCGCCATATATTGCAGAACCTGGGCCACGGATAACTTCAATGCGAGCAATGGTACTGACCGGAAAGCTAGTCCAGAATTCATGTTTACCCCCTGAGTAAATATTATTGATCCGAAAGCCATTGACCAACACCAAAACTTCAGGGTTAAATGACGAAGAAACACCTCGAATGCTATAAACAGGTGTATTATACCAGTTGTAAGACACTTGAAACCCAGGCACACTTTGGAGCGCTTCTTCCAATGTTCTTGCACCCATGACTTCTATGTCTTGTGCAGTAATCACTGAAGTAACAGCTGGTGCACGTTGAGTCGATTGTTTGACACCTGTCGCCACTTCAGTATGATGTTTTTTCACTAATCCATCAAATACGTCAAAAGTATCATCCAAGGAAATTTCAACCTCTTGCAAAACTGCAAAATCTAACTTTGCTAGATATTTCATAATTTGTTCATCTTCAGACAGAGGCCCAATTGCCCAGGCTGGTGCTGATAAAATTAAAATACCTGCATACAATTTCCACTGATGCATATTTTTATTCCTTTATTATTTCAGCTTTATCCATTAACTAAGTCAGCAATGCGTAACAAGTTTGCATCTGGTTGTAATTTCTCATTACGTAGAGTTTGTGGATCAATAAGAAAACGAACTTTATTATTACGAATATAAAATTGAATCATGCCACCATTAATTGCAAAGTTTTTTAAGCTACTGATGGTAACGATTGGTTTACCTTTAACTTGGGTTAGTACTTGCTGCACATAACTTTCTTCTGATTTACTGATATAGAGTAAATGACAACGACTTACATCATTGCCTTGCCGCAAATAATCAACAGCTCGTAATCTAGAACGGCGAGTTTTTCTATCATTATGTGCATCCACCAAAATATCTAATGCCTTACCAAAAGGATTATCGCCTAATACACATAATTTCAAAGGATCATCAGGGCTGGAAAAAGTACTTTTAGGCCATTGAATAAATGCAGTAAAGCCGTCAATATATCTTGCCTTAAGATGATGTTCCTTTATTTGTGGTGGTGCTGCATAAGTTGAATTAAATAATAGTGAACATAAAAATAAATGACAAAATATCCTTATAATAAAAATATTTATTCGCATTTTTCTTCCTTATTTTTAAGTGCGTGGATAACAACGCAAATATTAAATAGCGATGTTACCTAATATCTTATGTTTTTGGGACGGCTTGCTATAACTCAACCAACACTAAATAATTTTTTGCTCATTTCTCCAAAAGCTGCAAAAGAGGATGAGTAAGTCTTTATTAATGTGGAATTTTATGATATTTATCAAAGTGTTGAAAAAATCAATAAAACCTTTCTAAATAGGAAGCTATATAATAACTCATAAACTATATAGTTAAAGTATCATTTTGCAGCTACTTTAGTTATCTTTGCGAACTTTTTTATGGTCGTGTAAGCGTAAAAAAAATTTTGGTGTACAATACTGAGAATTTTGCAGTCAATCCTCATGCTACCTAAATAAAGTTACCTATCAAAAAGCACTAAAATAATTTGGGTGTGATATGCATTAATATTGCAATTGATTTATTATTATAAGTAAGCAGAATTATAAAAATAATTGAGAAGGGAATGAAATGGAAAAGAAAACATGGCCAGTCACTAACCTTGTTTTTATGATCAACTTATTATTGGCTCAAACAGGTTTCGCAAATGAAACAACGATTCAATTAGCGGCAACGAGTGGCTGCTTGATTTGCCATAGTATTGAACCACTAAACGTGAATAACGATCCTAATGCTATTTTACCGGTTGGTCCAGCTTATCAAGATGTTGCTGAAAGGTATAAAAATGATGCAACAGCCTATGAACAACTGGTCAGTATCGTAAAACACGGGAGCAATCCTTACCAAAGTCACTGGAAGGGTAGTATTAGCGGTTTAGCAATGCCTCCAAGCGTTGCCCTGAACGATGAAGATGCTGAAAAATTGGTACAGTGGATTTTATCTTTAGCTCCATCTCAAAAAGTAGAACCAATTAAAGACAAGTAAATAATCAAACTTACTTTAATTTGAAATATTCTGAAATAATTCAGCGTAGAAAAAATTTTCTACGCTTAATAAATAAAGCTGCATTATTTGATGTATATTTTGTAAAAACATCTGTTGTTCACGTTTAATGTTTGAACGCTTTATTTACTACCATGCCTTTAACTCAATAAATTACTCGCATTTTAATGTCAATTATTTGAATAATTCTGGATAATGACTATGGTTGAAAATGAAAAATCTGCGCAAATATTACATTTAACATTTACCTAAAATTAAATTTTCTGTTATATTAATAATCTCCTCTTAAATCTTGTGTAACGCTATTCTGCCTGCTACCCAAACGCGTTATAGAGTACTTTTGCCATGCATCCGAATCTACTACAATTTTACTTACGTGAACAAAAAATAGCTTATATCCTAGTCGATCAAGATTTAGATGTACTTGAATTCAAAGGTGAAAATAGCTTATTAGGCAATTCTGCTCAACAGCCATTTCCTGAATTGCTTGATTTAATGCCTGAGCTAGTTGGATGTGAGGATATATTACAAGAAGTATTAAACGGGCATTTGCCACGTTTTGAGTTAGATAGTTTAAATAGGACGGATGCTGATGGAAAACTTCACTATGTGACGATGACTATCCTGCCATATGTGCCTGAAGAAACCAATTGCTTACCCTGCTTACTTATTACATTAAATGATGTGACTGCTTGGACAGAAGTAGAGCAAACTTTGACACAACAACGTAATGAAATGAGCTTACTTAAACAAAGTTTAGCGGATACAAATCAGCGGCTAGAATTTATTTTGCAGCGTTATGTACCAAGAGAAGTGGGTGATGCGCTACTGGAAAAGCGTATTTTACCTGAATTAGGGGGTGAATTAAGAGAGGTTACACTATTATTTGCTGATTTACGCAATTATACGGGAACAAGTGAAAAGCAAACGCCAAACGAAACTATTGAAATGCTCCATGTTTACATTGATATTGCCAGTACAGCGATTGCAGTAGAAGGTGGTGTGATTGTTAATTATATGGGAGATGGTATTATGGCAATGTTTAATGCCCCAAATGAACAACCTAAACATGCACAACAGGCGGTTAAAGCAGGTTTAATCATGCAAGCAATGGCAAAAGAGTATAAAGAAAAAGATAGTAGCTATCCTTCCTCCTTATATTTTGGTGTTGGCATTAATACGGGTGAAGCGTTAGTGGGCAATATTGGCGCTCAATGGCATTACCAATACACAGCGGTGGGAGATACAGTTAATGTAGCTTCACGTATTTGTGGCCATGCACGTCCTGGTGAAGTGTTAATTGGAGAAAGCGTTTATGCACATATTGCCGACATTGTCGAAGCTAATGCACTGCCTCCTATAAAATTTAAAGGAAAAACACAAGAAGTAACGGTTTATCAAGTAAATAAACTAAGTACTTCTGAATTACTAGGAAGTTAGTTTCCGTAAGCAATTGAAAGTTAGGCTCAAAGTTTTCATCACCAAGATTAAAAACAATCTTCCCCTGTCAAAATTTCAAAAACAACATATTTAATGAGACAGTACTATGATAATCCAACCCTTCTTTGCTTACAGCCAATTATCAGAAAAACAAAAATGCAGTAGTGTTCTGTTCAAAAATGTTTTAAGATTAAGTTATTCGATATTAACTAATTCTAGACATGGACTGTTTTGACAATGAGAATAATGCAATAAATCAATAATTTTTGGAGGAAACAAAAAATGGTCTTTTTTGAATGGGATGCTTCGTTGGATGTGAATGTTGATGAAATGAATAACCAACACAAAACCTTAGTTGGTTTAATGGATGTGTTGTATAAAAAAAATACGGCAGGTGCCCCTAAACAAGAACTCATGGACAGTGCTGGAGGTTTAGTCAATTTTGTGATTAAACACTTTCAGGATGAAGAAGGTTACATGGCCTCTATCAATTTTCCTGGCTTAGAAGCTCACAAACAAATTCACAAGAATTTGATGGTAGATTTAAATAAATTTGTAGGTGACTTTGTAAATGGTAGCGACGAAAAAATCAGTGATGAGTTTATTACTTTTCTGAAATTTTGGTTATCTACACACATCAGAGGCATTGATACTAAATATGGAATGAAGTAATGCATTTTAAAACCTCAATGAAGTCTTCATAGGCCATTTTTCAATGGTCGAAAAGGTTTACCATTACCACTGAAAAAACGGGAAAATCCTTCATAATACTCCAGGCGCAACACCTGAATGATGACAATTGCACCTTCCAAGCCAATGATAAATAAATTTCCCAATATAATCATAATACCACTGGCAGGTGCAGACATCATATCTGCCAACGTAAAAACGGCAACTGCCAAGGCAACATGATTTAAGCTAAATGCTGCTACTCTCAAAAATGACAAAGTGTTGGCTAAATAATTTGTCACAGATTCCAACCCTTCAATTGCGGTAACCAGAATGCGCTCTCCCAAAGGCAATTTATTTTCATACCATTTGTAACTTAAAACAATGCTTAATGGTATAAAAATCGCCAGTTGTTGAGCCATATCAAAGGTACCAGTAACCATCCAGCGCTGAATAGCATAAAATCCCCCCAAATACAGACAAATACCCGTAATTCCTCGAGCATCAAACAACGCGGCACCGTATTCGCCCAATTGCAATTGGTTCATGACAGTTAACAGCGTTGCCAGCAAGATAAAACCAATACCCCAGTACAACGCAATTTGCAACATCAAAAAAGGATGATGAAGTGGCGATAGCCAAAGAGCAGGCATCACCACTTCTTCAAAGCCAAACACGCTACCGTATAAAAAACCAAAAATAATGGATGAGGTACCTGCCAACATAAAAAAAGGCGCAAACGATTTAAGTTTTTTTCGCCAATACCAACCTGCGCTAGCAATGACTAATCCATGTCCCACATCACCAAACATAGCACCAAACATCAAAGTAAACGTCACAGCAAATAATAAAGTCGGGTCAAATTCGCCATAACGCGGTAACCCAAAATTTTTGACCAATGTTACAAATCCTTGTAACCAAACTGGATGATTTAACAAGGAAGGTGCTAATTTTACCTCTTCTCGCTGAGGTTTATGATGAGTTAAGGCAAAAGGATGGATAAGCGTTGAATTTAATTTTTTCTCTAGAGTTCGTAATTCGGAAGTTGGCAACCAACCTTCAATAATGGCTAATTGACCTTTAATTTTTAAATTTTCACTCAACGTTGCATAAGCTGCAGCATGAGTCAAAATTTGATACGTTTGATTAAGCTGTACTTGATATTGTAAAGATAATTGTTGTAGTTTTTCAGTTTGTAAATGTATTTCCTGAGTTAATTGCGCATTTTTCTCAATGAGTTCAACACGCACTTGTTCAGGATGAGCATGAAATTGGTTAGGAATTTGTAATGCGCGAAATTCTGCATGATTAAGTAACGATTGAATTTGTGACTGATATTCTAAAGGTCCAGCAATCACAAAATAAACATGATTTTCATCGCTGTGAAAAACAGTAACTAAATGTTCAGCTAACCTTGCAGCTTCAATAAGGTGCACTAAATTTGCGTGTGGTACAGTCCCTATATGTAAATTTAAAAATTGAGGTTTTTTTCTTAAATTTGCTAAATTAACGTCTAAATTAGCAAATTTATCTAATATTTTTAATAATTGATAAATATCTTTTTGCTGAGTTTGAAGCCCATGACGCTGTTCTTCAATGTAAGAAACTTGCTGCCAAAGCTCACTCAATTGACCATTGGTTTTTTCTAAAGTTTTAATAGAAATAGGCTGATAAGGCAAAAATTTTTCAGATAAAGTAACAGATAAGTGGCTAATGATTTTTTCAAAACGGTGATAAGCACTCTGAAAAATACTACGAAAATGGGGGTTTTCTTCGGTAAGTTGCTCTGCCTGCGGTAATTCAGCGTGAAACAAACCACACTCTGCCAAGGTCTGTGCGGCCAACGGCACATCTTCAACTAATAACTTGAGAGAAATATAATGCATTGCTTGTGGTTTAAACACCGGATTTCCCCAAATATTGACTTAAACCTTTTGGTGCAAACACACGTTGCGATTGTAAAATTTGTTTTAGCCGTCGTTGATTTTTATTTTCTTGGCTGCGATCACAGAATGGATGCCATAAGTGGAAGACAGGTAATGCAAAACGACCTTCTTTACGTTGGATGCCACTACGTAGTAAGCGAATAACTAAATCAGCATCTTCATGTCCCCAACCTTGAAAATTTTCATTAAAGCCATTTATTTTTAAAAAATCTTTTTTCCACACCGCTAGATTACAGGTTTTAGCCCCTTGCCATTTTTCATGTTTTAATTTTCTAAATAGATTAAACGGTAAATAAAGTAAAGGTAGTAAACGATTAATTTCTTTACGAAAATAAGATATAAACCAGTTTTTAAGCTGCCATTGCCAAATAGGACGTTGTTGTTGGATAATTTGTTCAGAAAAGGTTTTATTTAATAAAATGCGATTACCGACCACAAAGCAGTTTTTTTCGGCAAGTTGCCAATGTTGTTCGACAAAATTGGGACGTGGAATACAATCTCCATCTAAAAATATTAAATACTCTCCCGACGCTTTTGCAACTGCCCGATTCCTAGCCATTGCTGCTCGAAATCCTTGATCTTGTTGCCAAACGTGATGGAGTGGATAGGGGTGTTTAAGTGTTTTGAGTAACTGTTTTGTTTCTGGTTTGGAGCCATCATCGGCAATAATGACTTCAAAATTTTGTACTGTTTGCACAGCTAAGGCCTTGAGCACCAAAGCAAGTGCTTGAGGACGATTGTAAGTTGTGACAATCAAGCTGATGGGGTTCATGTTTAAATCCATAGGTCAATCATGAAACTAAAGTTTACATCATTCAATGAAATAGTGCACCCACTTGACTTTTAGTGGTTGAACTTACTTGCATCAAAAATAATTCAGAGTCAAGCGTTTCTTCTGTATCAGCCAGGGCAATTGCATTAGAAAGGGATTGACAAAAATAGGTTATCAGTTGTCCCAGTACGTGAACAAGTAAGATTTTCATTATTTTTATAGTTACCCGAGCCATTCTTACGTTCTTTTCCCTCCAAAGTATATTTGGATTCCGATAGCCCTTTCTCAATCCAGTATTTGCTATTTTCGAATTAAATCCAGCGCCTTTTTGTAGGCTGGATGAAATGGATGCCCCTTTTAGTGCATTGGTCAAAAGCATGTCTAGCAATGTACAGTTTATTTCCATCAGCCATAAAAAATTACGATGGAAATCTCTTCCTCTACAACAGGGGCATAAATTGAGAACTCGCTCCGCACAAAACATTGTGGCAGAAATGAGCCATTGGCAAGATACATTGGGCGTTTCATTATTTATGTTTCGAGATCCGGTTTTTTCGATTAATCGACGTCACACAGTCCAATTGTGTGAGGAAATTATTGCAAGTGGCAGACACTTTAAATTTATTGTGGAAACCCATCTGAAAAATCTTGACGAAGAACTGATTCAACTCCTGAAAAAAGCTGGGCTTACAATGGTCAAAGTCGGGATTGAATCCTCAGATACTAAAATTTTAGGGGGAGTCAAACGCTATTAGACTTATTGCGAAATAAGGTATTGAAAAAATGGGGAGAAAAGTTAAACTAGTGGTTATAGAAACTAAACAGGTTCTAAGAAAATAATATGAATTACGAAAAACTGAAAGTTTTATCAAATGAAAGGTTTAAACGCTATTTAGGGGTAAATAAAGAATTATTTGAAGAGATGGTGAATATGTAGACCTCGAACCAGACTGGGTAACACACCTAAGCTAAGTTATGAAGAACAACTATGTATGACACTCACGTATTTTAGAGAATACAGAAGTCAGTACCA
>JADGDF010000133.1 GCA_016745055.1 Thiotrichaceae bacterium
TTTGGAAAAACTGCGAAAGAAACCTCAATTCTAGTCTACAGTTCGTTATGCTAGCTTTTTTGGCTATCATTCTAAAAAAACTTTAAACAGGTTCTAAGTAGTTGTGAAGTATTGCCTGGGCATGATAGTTACTAACGCTGCACTGCCATTAAGTTAAGTATTTTCTCAACGAGGAGTGCAAGATTTATCTTGTTTGGGCAAACTAAAGTTTGCACTTCTGAGAGTTTAACTTAGGAACGGGAACTAAATAAAATCAGGAACAAGACCTGGCAGGTTTTTAAAACCTGCTAGGTCTGATTGAAAACTTATGGAAGTTATTTAATTTCTATTCCTTAGTAGCATTGTGCTATAACGCTAAACAACAAAAAGTATTGTATTAAGCCACATCTATTTTTTGATTCCTCCCCCGCTATAAAGTGGCATTTTGCTACTTGCAAGTTTGATTTCTTACGATTACACTGAATTTTCAATTCTGATAATGCCGAAAAACACAGCAGTAGATGAATACTATGTCTCCTATTATCATTGCATTGGATTTTAGTCAACCTGAAAAAGCCTTGAATTTCATTACCCAACTTGGGCAACATCGTTGCCGTGTCAAAGTAGGAAAAGAATTATTTACACAAGCAGGGCCTGCTTTTGTGGAGAAGCTTGTGAATCAAGGATTTGAAGTTTTTTTAGACCTTAAATACCATGATATTCCCAACACGGTTGCAAAAGCTTGTCAAGCTGCGGGAGAATTAGGAGTATGGATGTTAAATGTTCATGCGCTGGGCGGGAGAGAAATGTTGATTGCGGCCCACGAAACAGTGTCAAACTACCCTCAACCTCCTTTGTTAATTGCGGTCACAATCTTAACCAGCTTGGATGATGCAGATTTATATGCAATGGGATTGCACGGGACGATTGAAAATAATGTATTGCGTTTAGCACGACTTGCCCATGCGTGTCAATTGGATGGTGTGGTGTGTTCTCCACAGGAAATTAGTATTATTCGTCAAGAAATCGGTGCCACATTTAATCTTGTGACTCCAGGCATTCGCCCAGAAGGGAGCGAAAAAAATGATCAGAAACGGATTATGACCCCGCATGAAGCGTTAACAACTGGTGCAAACTATTTAGTTATTGGACGTCCTATCACGGCGGCACCCAATCCCTTGCAAGCTTTGCTTGCCATAGAACAGTCAATTATTGACTAATCTTCCAATTTAAAATACAAGTTAAATACAATGCGTGTGTTAGGTATCGAAACATCTTGTGACGAAACAGGCGTAGCAATTTATGATTCGGCACAAAACTCAGTCACACACTTGCTACATAGCCAAATTGAATTACATGCAAAATATGGTGGTGTGGTGCCAGAACTTGCTTCACGAGATCATATTCAAAAATTGTTACCTTTAATTAAAAATCTATTAGTAGATAATGGTCTTACTCCTCGAGAAATAGGGGGGATTGCTTACACTGCTGGTCCAGGACTAGTGGGAGCACTATTGGTTGGTAGCGCAATTGGGCGCAGTTTAGCTTGGGCATGGCAAGTACCCGCCATTGGTGTGCATCATATGGAAGGTCATTTGCTTGCACCCATGTTGGAACCTTTTCCACCTAGCTTTCCTTTTGTCGCACTATTAGTCTCAGGTGGTCACACCCAGTTAGTGCAAGTGGATACCATCGGTAAATACACCATGTTAGGAGAGTCTATTGACGATGCGGCGGGAGAAGCCTTTGATAAAGTAGCGAAATTACTGGGCTTAGGCTATCCTGGGGGACCTGCCATTTCAAAACTTGCCCAACAAGGTAATCCTGACAGATTTATTTTTCCACGGCCCATGACCCAAAGGCCAGGTTTAGATTTTAGTTTTAGCGGTTTAAAAACCTATGTATTAAATACTTGGAAAACACATGTGCAAGATGAGCAAACTCGTGCAGATATTGCTTATGCTTTTGAAGAAGCAGCCATTGATACACTGATGATTAAATGTCGTCGTGCTTTGAAACAAACACAATTAAAATGTTTGGTCATTGCTGGAGGAGTGAGTGCCAATCAGCGGTTGCGCCAACATTTGACCCAATTAGCCAATGAACTTCATGTAGAAGTATATTATCCGCGTCCAGAATTTTGTACTGATAATGGCGCAATGATTGCCTATGCAGGTTATGTAAGATTAAAGGCTGGCCAATCTGAAGCCTTAAATTTTTCTGTTCATCCTCGTTGGAATATGAGCTTGCTTTCATAGTTTATACTCTTCACGCGTCAAAATAAAAACCTATAAAAAGAACTGCTAAATTTTAATTAACCTTGAATATATTTTAAATCCTCATTAATTCTTTTACTTTTGCTGATAATTTATTTATTATGCAAGTCTTAACACGTTGCAAAGTAAGCTAAAAACGAGATTATTTATGTCACTACGGGTGGTTGTTCTAATTTCAGGAAGAGGGAGTAATTTAAAAGCCATTTTGGAGACTGACGATCCTTTAGTTGACGTGTGTGCAGTGATTAGCAACCGTGCAAATGCAAAAGGATTGGATTACGCCCATTCATGTAATATTCCAACGGAGGTGATGGATCATAAAAAATTTAATACTCGCTTTGATTTTGATGCAGCATTGTGGCAATTAATTGACACCTATCAACCTCAGCTAGTCGTATTAGCTGGTTTTATGCGGATTTTATCCCCAGAATTCGTCACTCACTATCAAGGTCATTTAATTAATATTCACCCTTCCTTGTTACCTGCATTTAAGGGATTACATACCCATGAGCGCGTTTTAAAAGCAGGGGTCAATATTCATGGAGTCAGCGTGCATTTTGTGACGGCTGAATTAGATGCCGGGCCAGTAATTATTCAAGCACAAATTCCTGTGTTACCAGAGGATGACCCAGAAACCTTGGCTACCCGTTTACTTAAAGAAGAGCACCGTATTTATCCACAAGCGATTCACTGGATCGCAGAAAAAAGAGTACAATTAGTTAAACAACAAGTTTTTTTAGATGGCAAACCACTTAGTTATGTTTTACCAGATAATTATCCCATGGGAGATTAATCATGAAAAAGTTTTTGCTGATTGTGTTGTTGAGTTTTTTAGGTAGTTCTGTTTGGGCAGATGACATCGTTTTATTTGCTTGGGCAGCTAACACAGCTTTAAATGCAGGGGTTGATCCCATGTGCATGGAAAGTGAAGAAGTTTGTAAGAAACGTGCGCTTAGACAAGATAAAATTCGCCAACGTTGTCAACAAGACCCTGAGTGGTGTGAAAACCGTAAAGCAAATAAGTTGAAACAACGTGAAGAACGCCAAGAAATGAAGGCGCAGTGTAGAGACAATCCAGAAAACTGTAAAGCTTTGCGTCAACAGTTTAAAGAAAATCGCCAACAAGACCGGCAAGCAACTAATCGCCAAAAGAAAACAGCGCAAGCCCGTTGGTGTCGAAACAATCCTGCTGATTGTAAACGTTGGAAAGCAGACTCTAAGAAGTTGAAAGAACGTTGCCAACAAATGCGACGCGATTTAGAGCAGTTATACCCTAGCAGACCAACAATACAAGATTTTTAACTTCTTTACCCTGCGCATTACAGTATCGAGCAAATGTGATTACGCAGATACGTAGTCCAAGGATTTAGTATTAGTTAGAATGTATTGAACGAAGGCTATCCTGCCATTTAATGAAACCTTGTTTTGGAGTTTAACTCTTGATTTAGATAGGCTTATTTAAGCGAGGCTCTCTAAAGCTGATGTTTTGAACTCCAATTTAATCTTACCTAATGATTAAAAATTAGTATGAACAAAATATTTTTAATGTTACTTAGCGCTAGTTATTTCCTAACATTTTCAGTATTAGCCATGGACTTGCCATCAAATAAATTCCAAAGCATAACAGGAAAAATTGTTGAAAAGCCTTGGCAAAAATCTCAACAAAGCTACTGTCAAGGTGGCGCAAATTATTATGTATTGCAAACGCAAGATGCAGAAATTGTGTTAAATTCACAGCGTGATACTGAAATGGATGACACGACCTATCTTAAAATGCAGGCTAAGTTAGCAAATTTAGTTGAAAAAACAATAACGATTACAGGACAGTGGGTAAAAAAGAGCTTTGCTTATGAAGAACATTGTCCACCAATGGCACAATGCATTGCACAAGATATAACTTGTCATTGGTTTAAAATTCAACAAATTAATGGCCCCAACTAATGTTTACACACGACTTTAAATTTTCATGAGCTGGTCACAAATAACATTTACGGTGCAAGCCGACAAAACTGATTTACTTTCCGAATGTTTAACCAACACAAGCGCATTATCAATTACGTTACAGGATGCGGCTGATCAACCTATTTACGAACCAGAACTCAATACAACCCCGTTGTGGCAACACACAAAAGTAGTTGCTTTATTTGAAGCAGTTGCAGATATTCAACAAATATGCACCCAAGTACAAGCCTGCTTGGGTATTTTGCCTACTTACGAAGTGGAAACTCTAGCAGACCAAGCTTGGGAAAGGGCGTGGATGAATGATTTTCAGCCCATGCGTTTTGGGGAACAGTTGTGGATTTGTCCCAGTTGGTGCGAATTGCCAGAACCAGAAGCAGTAAATATTTTATTTGATCCTGGTCTTGCCTTTGGTACAGGTACTCACCCAACCACCGCATTATGTTTAGAGTGGCTGGCCCAGAATGTTGAACAGTTTAAAGGTAAAACTTTGATTGATTACGGTTGTGGTTCAGGCATTTTAGCCATTGCCGCTATTAAATTGGGTGCAACGCACGTGTGGGCGGTGGACAATGATCCACAAGCTATACTGGCGACCCAAGATAACGCTCAAAAAAATCAGGTGTTTGAACAAATTCAGGCTTGTTTACCCAATGAATTACCCACCGTTGTTGTGGACGGTTTGCTCGCCAACATTTTAGCCAATCCATTGGTAGCGTTAGCGGATAAATTTTGTGATTTATTAAAACCACAAGGTTTTTTAGTCTTATCTGGTATTTTATCTGAACAAGCCGAACTAATTTCAACTGCTTATTTAACGTATTTTGAACAACTTAATATTGAACAACAAGAACAATGGCTACGTATTGTCAGCTATAAATGCACGTAATTTTAAGAATTTAAATGACTCCCCCAAATTATCTCGAACCCACGCAAGTGATACGTACGTTTAACCGTGCTGCTATGAGTTATGACGATGTTGCCCGATTGCAAATGCAAGTTGGTGAAGGTCTGTTTGAACGTTTGGCAGGTGTTAAATCACAACCCAAAACTGTTTTGGATGTTGGTACTGGCACAGGGTATTTACTGGCAGGTTTAAAACAACGCTACAAACATGCACAAATTTATGCGATTGATATTGCAGAAAATATGTTGCATCAAGCGCGTAAAAAAAACCGGCAGTGGTTTCGCTGTTCCCACTATTTTATTTGTAGCGATGCACATCAACTCCCTCTTGCCAATCAAAGCATTGATTTACTTATCTCTAATTTGACTTTGCAATGGTGCCACAACTTACAACAAGTACTGCAAGAGTTTGCGCGAGTCTTATCTCCTGAAGGTGTATTGATTTTTTCCACCCTGGGACCTGACACCCTAAAAGAATTACGCCATAGTTGGGCTATGGTTGATCAGGCCAGCCATGTCAATCAATTTGTAGACATGCATGAATTAGGAGATGTCTTATACCAAGCTGGATTAGTTGATCCCGTGATGGATGTTGATTGGTTGACTTACCATTATCCTGATGTGTATGGATTAATGCGAGAATTAAAAAATTTAGGTGCACATAATGTGACAGCTGGTAAACCTTTAGGTTTAATGGGTAAAAACAAATTTAAAGCTATGTTAACTGCCTATGAACAATATCGTGTACCCAAAGGATTACCAGCCACTTATGAAGTAGTTTATGGTCATGCGGTAGGCCAAGCGTTTCGTCAAATAACTTCTCGTCCTTCAATTACTACCGTTCCCATTTCTCAAATTGGCAGGAGTACAGGATGAATCAACCTTGGTTTGTGACAGGTACAGATACGGGTGTTGGTAAAACCTGGTGTACATTAGCTTTGATGGAATACTTCAAAAATCAGGGACAACGTGTTGTTGGCATGAAACCTATTGCAACAGGGGGGGGATTTGAATCAGGCGATCTGAGAAATAGTGACGCAATCCAAATTATGGCCGCCAGTAATATTAATCCACCTTATCGCTGGGTAAATCCTTATGTGTTTTTACCTCCTATATCCCCTTATTTAGCGGCTGAACAAGAAAATAGAATAATTCAATTGGATATAATTGTTGAAACCTATCAAAAGTTAGCTGAACATGCCGATGTAGTCTTTGTTGAAGGGATTGGTGGATGGAGAGTCCCTTTTAGTTCCCAACATGATTTAAAAGATATTGTTCACACAATTAACGCCAAAATAATTTTAGTCGTAGGTTTAGGGTTAGGCTGTGTTAATCATACTTTGTTGACGGCTGAAACGATTCAACGAGATGGCTGTCAACTGGTAGGATGGATTGCAAACTTGGTGACTCCTGATTTCAATGCGCAGGGATCGATTGAAATTATTTCTGAACGTTTGGATATTCCCTTATTGGCTAAAATGCCCTGTCTAACACGTTTAGATGTACCGCAATTAGCAACGCATATTGAAAAACTAGTTTGAAATTTATAGATGACAGAATTTACCATTTTCATTGAATTTACATCATTAAGCAATTTAAATAATCAATGTTTCCTCTTGTAATTAAATTAAATTTGAGTTAAAAACGATGCATGAAAAATTTTGTTGTTATTGATACCGAAGGTAAAGATACACTGACTGAAATTGCCGTGGTGAATTGCCAAGGTGAACGTATTTATGAAGCATTCATTGCTGAAAATCAAACTCAAATTTCTCCCTTACCGGCTAAACCACTTGTTACAGTACTTAATGAAATAGCTAAATTAGTGGCTAACCAAAGTATTGTCTGTCATTACGCTCAACACGAAATTGATATGTTTAAAAAAGGGTTTGCTCAAGCAAATTTACCTTGGCAGCCCTTTCAATTTATTTGTAGTTATGAATTAACTAAAATTTATTTTCCCCAGCTCAAAAGTTATTCTTTAACCTATTTAAGCAAATACTTTGGTTTTAAGGTTGAAAATCACTATTACAGTGAAGGATTTGCGCATCGGGCAAGGTACGATGCTGATTTTACCTATCTTTTATATTTAAAAATCATGGAACAACAACAATTACACCATTTACGAAATAAACCCAATCCTTTCAGCAATAGCCGCGTTGATACGCCATTTCAAGTACATCCTGATTTAAAAGCCTTATATCAGCAGGAATTTCACTCACTCACTGCCATTATTGAAGAAATTAAGGTAGATACTAATCATCAAAGCAAAGGTGCCGTGATTATTGGTGAACCTGGCAGTGGTAAAACCCACTTGATTATGCGCTTGGCCCAGGAAGTTTTGTGCAATAATCGCTTGTTATTTATCCGGCAACCCAATAATCCACATGCAGTGGTTTATCATATTTACAGTCGAATTTTGGAATCTTTTGTCGAAAATGTACCTGAAACAACTTATTCTCAACTTGAATATTTGTTAGCCAAGAGTTTTTCTAACATTGTTATTCAAAATTTATCCCAAAAAGAAGATTTGACGAAAAAAGATAAAGCTTTTAAATATAGGCTATCAGAAAATCCACTTGATATTTATAACGTGCTAGGTTCAGAAGGTACAGATGTAAAACGCAAAAATTGGGAATATATTGAAAAACAAACCCTTGATTGGTGGCATACTAATTACGGTTTTGGCGGACATGCCAGTGAAATAATTAAAGGTTTGATTAAATTTTGTACTTATACCGAGTTATACAAACGAGAATTAGTGAAACGTTGGTTGGCAGGCATTGAACTTGAACCTGAAGAATTGGCCAAAATTGGCCTCGACAATTGGGGAGAATCTCTAAATCAAGAGGATTTTTCTTTAGAAGCCATTGCTGTTTTCGGCAAATTATCCATGGTGGATGAACCTTTGATTTTAGTCTTTGATCAATTGGAAGGCTTGAAATACCAAGAAGAATTATTGGTTAAATTTGGTGAGGCAATTAAAGAAATTTTCACGCATGTACCCAACAGTTTAATTATTTTGAATTTATTTCCAGATCGTTGGGAACATTTTCAACGTTTTTTTGATGGTTCAATTGTCGATCGTATTTCTCAGTATAAAATCATGTTAAGCCGACCAGACTCATTGATTTTAAAAAATATTTTAGTTGTTAAAACTGAAAAACATGACATTGATTTGTCTTTGCTTTTTACAGAAGACGAATTGCAAATTATCTTCAAACAACCTTCCATTCGTAGTGTGTTGAACTGCGCTTCAGATTATTATCGCCATAAAGTCAGCGGTGTACCTTTACCCAAATATGCTGTTAGTTTTGAAGAAGAAGTTAGGGCTGAGCTTAAAAAATTAACCCAGGAAATTTCTGCTATTAAACAACAGTTGAATTTAGTAACTGAAAATATTTCGTTGGCGCATAATGTGATAGATGTTAAAGCTTATATTCGGCAACAACATGAATTAACGACCCAAAATTATCATAAAGATGTGATTATCACGGATACAGACGATATTGGGAAGTTAAGGCTTATTTTTGAAACTTTTCAGCTTATAAGAACGATAGCACTTGATTATCTACATTTAGGGAAAAAACAACTACCTGAACACATTTTAGTCAAGTTATCGGGTAATTCTTATGTCGTTGGTTTTTTACAAATTCAAGGGAGTAGCTTTACTACTAGAATGCGGAATATCAATGAATTAGTGGCTATTTATCGTGATGTGAAGTTTGGTTTATACCGAGACGAAAGATTATCCCAAATTACAGGTAAGGTAGGACTGGTTGAGGTAGATAAATTTAACAATGCACCTAAATGCCGCTATAAAACCATGGATAAAGTAAATCGTGTCACTTTTGAGGCGATTTATAAAGTCATTGTTGATGTCCAAAATCAGGAAGTGGAATTTGATTTATTGGAAACCTTAAATGCTTTGGAAAAATACTACGAAAAATATTGGCTAATTAAGGTACTGAATGGAAAATAAACTGCAAGAAACACTAAAAATCATAAAAAATAGAGATGAAAGAATTTATTGACTGAAAAATTCATACCTTGGATGATATTCTTTCAACAATGATCTATACTTTAGATGGTATAAATAATCAAAAATATTGCATACAGGATGGTGTTGCTTATCATTAATCGACACCAATCTTATGACATCAAAATTGTGACTGATGATTGATTTTTTATGAGATGTACCTACTATGTAAGTTAGTTATATTACATGCGGATTTAAAAAAAACGTAAGGAGTGCCTTTATGTTGGTAAAGAAACACATTCTATTGGGCATATCAATGGGTATGTCAGTATTCATCGCTTCACCTACAATGGCTGCTGATGAAATGGCATCTGTTGATATTCCTGTTTATAAACCTAAAGTTATGGGTGCTCCCACAAGACGTGTGGGGGGGGGGAGTCGTGGTTTATGCGATGCAGGTAAAGTCAATACTTCTTTGACAGTGTTGGCCTCTATCTATACAGGAACAACCTCCACAACGCAACCCAATGTTTATTGGTCTATTTCTGAAGACATTAGCAAACCCATAGAAGTCACTTTAAATACAACCGGATTCCCTCCAGTAAAAGTTTTTGAATCCGTTATTAATGCGCCTAAAGCAGGTATTCATGCGATTAACTTTAAGCAACAAAATATTACCTTAGAAGCAGGGACAGAGTATGAATTATCTTTAGCTTTAATTTGTAATGCTGATGATCGTTCTGCTGATATTGGCGCCAACAGTGCAATTCAATATGAACCACCTTCTTCTAGTTTATCTGAAAAGTTGGCAGGTGTTCAAGAGATGCAACGTCCATTTATTTATGCCCAAGCTGGTTTTTGGTACGATGCGATTGATTCTGTACTCAACTTAGTTGGCAATGAACCAAGCAACGCAAAATACAGTAAATGGCGAGATGCATTGTTACAAAATGTGAACCTAAAAATGCGCAATAATTTTGTCGTTGAATCTGGTAGTTAAGGTAGAAATATAGAATTTATACCTTGTTCTCACGTTAGAACGCCACTTCATTAAGTTAAGCATTTTTCTCTAACCACCTCTCTCACTCCCCTCTTTCATTAGGAGGGATTGGGGGAAAACAGTATTTCCTTAATTAATGGCAGTGACGTTCTAGCGTGGAAATGCGTATTTTGATATTTAGTTATCTGTCCTCTATAGCGTTAGAGCTAAGCTGTTTGCCCCTTCACGCCAGAATATGAGAAAGAGTTTGTAAATCTTTCCTAGAGATTGTCGGTGGTTATTTTTGCCAATGGTTATTCAGTTTTTATTAGTCAAACTGCTGCTTCTTAAATCTTCAGGATTAAGAGAAATGCCTTCAAGACGTTTGACATTAAAACGACTACGTTCAGCACGAATTTTGGCTTTACAGGTTTTAAGTTGATGTTCTTGTCTATCCAAGCCAGAAGCTAATTGAATTAAATCACCACTGATAGTTTCATCAGGGGAATCAATTTCAACATGACCATCAATACCTAAACGTGAAGAGGCGCTAACCACACTACAAGGTGTTTTTAAGAAGTTATCAGCTACAATCTGAATATTGCCACCTCGTCCTTCATCAGCCTGAGCAATAATTTGACTTTGATTTAAAATTGCAAAAACAGGATTTTCAACCGTAATATCCCCACCTTGGCCTTTCCTCGCACCAACGCTAGTAGTAATATCCCCTTATGCAAATAGAGTAAGTCAGATGTACCAATCATAATATTGCCTCCACCACCGCCGCCAAATGTTTCAGTAGTGATTGTACTTTGACTCAAGCAGAAATATTGTTGTGATGAGTGTCGTCAGGAGACGATGAGCGGCGAGGTTGCCACACCAGCTTTGGTGACATAGGTTTTAACTTCAATTGGAATTTCCATCTCTTCCCCCTTTTCAAAAGGTTTCTCTGGATCAACTTCAGAGACGAAGATAGTTCTTTCTAACGATGCGTTTGCAATAACATAAGTTATTTTTGTAAATTCACGGTTATCTTTGGTTGTAAAAGAACGACGTGTTCTTTGAATAATTACACCTTTAACTAATAACATGTTTTATCTCACTGTTTAACGTTTTCATCAATTCAAGTTCTATTAATCTATCAATACACTCTTGATAACTTTTTTCACCTACACCTTTTACGTTGTTTAAAGCACCTGTTTGTACAGCAATAAATAAACTACTGGCATTGACAATGTTAGCCACTGACAACACATTGCACACTCTTTTACCAAAACCTAACTCAGATAATAAAAAATTACCTTTGTGGGCTAATATTTCTGTGGGAATATATTGGAAATTGATTCCTGCTTGTTGAGCCAGCTGTTGGGCTAATTGCGAGGCAATTAACTTACTTTTTTCATCATCTGCATCAATTTTAATCGTATTTAAGTTCTTACCAACATTCACCAAAGCTTTTGTGGTGGTTTTTTTGAATTCATCATAATCTGACATGCTATCGTTGTATTCCGTTTGCGTTCTTATAACGTGATAAGAACCCACAGCAATACGCCTTGCCAACGCAATCACTGCTTTACGATAACCACTTTCTCTTGACCTGCGAATAATGCCATAACCCCAGTTAGCCAAATCACTTTTACTTAAACGTAAAACAGCTTGTGCAGATTGAACCAATACGGGTCGAATATATTGATTGCCACCTCGCTTCATATGTGAAGTCACTTTATCTGCACTGACTTTTTTATCTGCAGATACACCACAATAAGCGGCAACTCTACGTGCGCCCATTCTAAAATCATCCCCAAAACGACTAATGGATTCATGACTACACACTTCTGCCAAATAAATCTCAGCGCTTTTTTGACCAATGCCAGGCACTGTTTTTAATAATTCAAAGTCTTTTGGCCAATTGGTATCAATCAAATAACTGATTTGAATATCCAATAAATTCCTTTTTTCATCCAATTCTTTAATAGACCTCTTGCAAAATAAGTTGTTAAGAATTAAATAATTAATTTGTTGTATATAGCAGCAATAAGGTTGAAGCGAAGCGCAAAACGTTTACGAC
>JADGDF010000134.1 GCA_016745055.1 Thiotrichaceae bacterium
TGATTTATATGATGAAATAATTGGAGTATGTGCCGGACTATGGAACTTTTATCTAGCTAATTGATTGATTTTTAACGGGATACAACTCTAATAAAAAATGTCCTGAAAAATATGGAAAATGGACAATCTTTTGCTCAAAGTTTAACGAGCTATCCACAATATATTCCTTCCTTTTTGACTGAGTTAATTGCACAAGCAGAAAATAATGACGAATTGGTTCAAACTCTAAATCGCATTGTGACTTACCAAAACTCCATTGAAGTTAAATCCTCTGATTTAACCAAGCAAGTATTTGCTTCTTTAAGTTATTTTATCTTTTTATTCATCTTCATTCTTGTTTTAATTACAGTCATTTCCATTTACACTTTGCCTGTATTTGAGGAATTATTTTTAGGGTTTGGGGCAGAATTACCTGCTGCAAGTCAATTTTTTATCAATATGAGCAGTTTTATTCAGGCATATGGATTATTCATTCTTGCCATAATTATTATCTCATTGATAGTTTTATTTATTTTTAGACACTCACTCTTACTATATTGCCCAATTTTAGGCACTTTATATCATAAAGTAGCACTCATTCGTTTTCTACATACAACCGCATTTATGTTAAGGCAACAGGATAGTATTGCAAAAGCAATTGAAGCGGCTGCTCAATCCGCGCGTAATCGTGTTTATCGACGCCGACTGCAACGTGTGCGAAAAGCATTGTCTGGTGCAACACTTTTTCAAGTATTACAACAACATAATTTTCCTGAAAAACTCGTATACCTTGCTGAAATTGGGGAAAAAACAGGGCACACATCTGAGTTAATGGATAAACAGGCGACACTGTATACTAAACAAGTGATGTTAAGTTTTGAACCACGTCTTAGGCTAATAACTTTACTGTTCACAATACTTTCGGGTTGTCTTATTGCATTTGCGTTAGTTGCCATGTATTTTCCCATTTTTATGATGGGTGAAGTGGTTTAGGTGGAGTTTATGAAACGATCCCAAGGTTTTGTTTTCATTGATCTATTAAGTACGGCAGCCATTATTACCATTTTGGCGGCTGTTGCCATACCAGCTTATAGCGATTATAAAATCCGCAGTTATTCAAGTGAGGGTTTTATTATGGCAACGAAATTACGTAAAGTCATCGGAGACTACTATGCGTACCACGGTCGATTACCAGAAAATAATGAATCTCTTCAATTAGCGGCAACCAGTTTTACCACAAAAACTATCAATAGAATGGAAGTCAAACAAGGGGAAATTCATATATTTTTTCATTATCCCGATGCATTGAAAGACAACGTATTAGTACTTGCTCCCACTATCAACAAAACATTGGGACATATCCGTTGGCAATGTACCCAAGAATCAACCCTTGAAACTCAATATTTACCAAATGCTTGCAGGAAGAACATGGGATGAAGCGACATCATGGTTTTACATTACTTGAACTAACTATTGTTGTGGGAATTATTGGTATTTTGGCAGCAATGGCTATACCGAGTTATATAAATTATTTAAAACGCGCTAAAGTCGCAGAAGGTCTGATGCTTTCGACTCATATCAGCAAAATTGTTGGAGAATTTTATGCCCATAAGGGTTACTTACCTCCAAATAATCAGTCACTTGCATTGCCTCAGCCAACAGAATTAACGGGTGAATATGTGGAAAGTATGACAGTTGAAGCAGGTGCGGTTCACTTAACAATGCAAGTGGATTCAGATAATGAACCTGCAACGACTTTAACCCTTCGCCCTGCTTTATTAGAAAATGAGCTTGAAAATCAAGCGATTACTTGGGTATGCGGTTATGCCAAAGCTGTCGCAGGGATGCGTTTATTTGGAGAAAACAAAACAACCATTCTCGCTAAATATTTACCGTTAAACTGTACTGATTTAGATGCTTAAGGAAAGGATTATGTTCCAATTACAACGAGGTTTTACCCTAATTGAATTAATGGTTGTTGTGGCCATCATTGGTATTTTAAGTTCCATGGCCATTCCAACCTATCAAGACTATGTCATTCGTGGTCAACTTAAAGAATCTATGTACTTAGCGGATGTCGCTAAAAAAGCGGTGACCAGTTATTATCAAACACAGCAACAATTTCCTGAAAATAATAAAGCGGCCAACATTCCACAACCTAATCATTTAATTGGTAACTATGTAACAGGAGTTACCGTTGAAAACGGCGATATTCAGGTCAGCTTGGGCAATCGAATAAATGCTCATGTTAAAGATAAGATTCTCACTTTACGTCCTGCCGTTGTTACAGAAAATCCAACCAGTCCCATTGCTTGGTTGTGTGGTTATGCACAACCGGTTGATGGTATGAGCGCCGTGGGTGAAAATAAAACAGATATTCCAGCCGCTTATTTAGAGTGGGAGTGCCGCTAAACTTAGTAAAAAACGATGTATTAAATTGAGTGATACTTAAAAGCTCATCAACCCAGTTTGGCAAGTGCTCAATATCTGCTGGACAAGATAATCTTGCACTTATTTTAAGTTCTGCCATAACTCAACAGAAAAATTGTTGGGTTATTCTTCCCTAATTCGATCTGTTTATCTAATATTTTTTGCTAAACTATTATCTATCATGTAGAAATTAGCGGGAATATTTTTGTGATGCCAAGCAGAATTTAATAGCAAATAAATGAAACTTGGTAACGAAAAAATAAATTTCCTTCATTTAAATGTAATAGAAAATTATGAACTTATTTGCTAGAAAACCATATTTAATTGCTATAGTTATTTCAATATTATTAACAGCCTGGTTATTATCAGGTTATACGGCTGAAAAGCCACAAATAGCTGAAAAAGCTCCCCCTAAAGAAAAACCCCTTTTTAATGTCCAAGTTCATGAATACCAAACACAGACTCTGACCAAAGAAATTCTGGTTACAGGTCGTACTCAAGCCAAAAGAATCACAACTTTGCGAGCTGAAATTAACTCAAAAATTACTAAATTACCTGTTGAACGAGGTAAAAAAGTCAAAAAAGGAAATATTATTGCAAAACTGGCCATCAAGGATCGTCAACTGAGTTTACAAGAAGCACAAGCCTTTGCCAAACAGAGACAGCTTGAATATGATGCTGCAAAAAAATTAGCTAAAAAAGGTTTTCAATCTAAAACTCAAATTGCAACCGCTTTATCTGCACTTCAAAGTGCCAAAACGCAAGTAAAACAAGCAGAAATTGAATTAGACAGTACGAAAATTCATGCACCTCACACGGGTATATTGGTGGAAAGACCTGTTGAAGAAGGCGACTATGTTTCAATAGGGGATGTTGTTGCTCAAATATTAGATGAAGACCCGTTTCTGGCGGTGGGTGAAGTCTCTGAGTTGGAACGTGCCCAAATTCATCTAGGGGATGAAGTGTCAGTCCATCTAATCACTGGGGAACGTTTAACAGGCAAACTTTCTCGTATTGCAATGCTTGCTGACCCTAATACTCGCACTTTTAAGATTGAAGTTGAAGTGCCCAACCCCAAGGGTATACTGGCAGATGGTATCACCTCTGAGCTTAGAATTCCTATAGAGTCTGTATTAGCTCATAATATTCCAGCCTCTTTACTTTCTTTAGATGATGCAGGGGTGCTTGGCGTGAAAGCAGTGAATGAAAACGATCAAGTCGTGTTTCATCCAGCAAAATTGGCCAAAGCAACTTCTAAGGGAATTTGGCTAATGAATTTACCGGAAAAAGTAAAATTCATCACAGTAGGACAAGGGTTTGTCAACATCGGAGATACGGTAAATCCAGTTTTGAATTAAACCACTCAGGCTATATTTTTGCGTGTCAGAATTCAATTTTTCTTTTGCCACGCAGCACGTGGTACTAAATGCAGACCTCAAAGTCAGCTAGATTTATTATTAGATTTATATTTTACTAACCAAATTTTGCTTGAATTTTAAACGGTTTGAGCCTATAAATGGGGCATTATTTTTGAATTTCAGGAGTTAAATTTATCGTATGAAAAAATTAATGTTTTATCCAATTATATTAGTATTATTAAGCTTGACAAATATTGCTGTAGCGGAAGAAAGTAACTTACAGACTGGTTTATCGTTTTATGAGTCAGGCGAATACAAGAATGCCCTAGAACCTTTGCTTAAAGCAGCAAAAGCGGACAATGCAGGCGCCCAACTTTTAGTTGGAAAAATGTATGAATCAGGTCAAGGCGTTGAGCAAAATTTTATTCCTGCTGCGCAATGGTACTTTAAAGCTGCAGAACAAAAAAATATTGAAGCGCTCTATCGCTTAGGGATGATGTATTATCACGGTAAAGGCGTTGTTCAACACTATGAAGGTGCTGCAAAGCATTTACTTCAAGCCGCTGAACAAGGATATGCCAAAGCCCAATATCAACTGGGCGTCATGAGCTACTATAATCAAGGTCTTGTGCGTAATTTAGAATACGTGGAACAGTGGTTAGGCAAAGCTGCCCAACAAGGTTTTGTTGATGCGCAACAAACGTTACGCCTGATGTATCGTGATAAAGAAGGCAGCCAAAACTATGAACAATTGATAGGTTGGGTAAAAAATACCGCAAATGCTGGTAATGCTAGTGCTCAAGTTTTATTAGCCATACTTTATTACCAAGGAGAAGGGGTTAAAAAAGACCTTAAACAAGCAATAAGTTGGTACGAAAAAGCCGCAACGCAAGGTAATAGCATTGCTCAATATAGTTTGGGTAGAATGTTCTACCTTGGAGAAGGGCTTGACAAAGAGGCTGACCAAGCAAAACAATGGTTATTAAAAGCTGCGACACAAGACATTCCAGATGCTCAATATTTATTAGGCAAATTGTATTTAAACAGTAAACCTGCAGATTTGGTGCAAGCTTATCGTTGGTTAAGTCTTGCGGAAACCTGGATGGATAACGATGTAGCTGAATTGAAAAAGCAGGTTAAAGCGCAATTATCTGCCGAACAACTTACTGAAGCAGAAAAGCTTATCAAAAAATAACCCCCTGCTTCTCCTTCGTAAGGAACAGGAACTAAATAAAATCTAAAACAAGACCTGGCAGGTTTTTAAAACCTGCCAGGTCTGATTGAAAACTTGTGGAAGTTATTTAATTCTTATTCCTAAGAGGGATTGGATGGTTGAGTTATTAGTTTGAATAATTTCAATACCCCAATCAAATAAAGGTTTAAACCCCTACTCAATTTATCATTCCTGCATAAGTGGGAATGATTTTTGAGCTTATAAATATTTACCGTGAATTGACAAATAAAAATTAACATTTATGCTATTTTGTAGTTTTTGTCACTAGCTGTGTCAACTCATGAAAGAAAAAGAATATCGTATGGCGTCTGCGGCGCGAGATGCTTTGTTATTTTTAAAAGGCATTCCCGATGTGGCCTTTGGAGACAAAGTGATTGTCCGTGATCAAGAAGGCAATCAACGTAATGGACAAGTCGTTCGCACCAGTCAAGAGGTTGTGTTAGTACAAGTATTTGAAGGTACGCAACATTTAGATTTGGAAACAACCTGGGTACGTTTTTTAGAAAAGCCGTTTGAACTAGCGCTGTCCGAAGATTTACTGGGTAGAGTGTTTAACGGGATTGGACAGCCCAGAGATCAACGTCCCCCTATTATTTCTAGCCTAAAACGTAATGTAAATGGTGCTTCAGTGAATCCCGCAGCACGCGCTTATCCTCGCGAATTTATCCAAACTGGCATTTCAACAATTGATGGTTTGAACTCCCTGGTTCGAGGCCAAAAATTACCCATTTTTTCAGGTTCAGGATTACCGCATAATCAATTGGCAGCACAAATTGTCAGACAAGCTAAATTGCCAGGAGATGATTCCCAATTTGCAATTGTATTTGCTGCAATGGGTGTTTCTTACACTGATGCACGTTTTTTCCAAGAATCTTTTGAATCAAGCGGTGTATTAAATAATGTGGTGATGTTTGTGAATTTGGCAGATGATCCAACGATGGAACGCTTGATTTTACCGCGTACCGCCTTAACTGCGGCTGAATATTTGGCTTATGACTTAGATCAACATGTCTTGGTTGTCATTACTGACATGACTAATTACGCGGAAGCCTTGCGTGAAGTGGCGACAGCAAAGGGTGATGTGCCTGCACGTAAGGGCTATCCTGGTTATTTATATTCGGATTTGGCTGAAATTTATGAAAGAGCGGGACGCATTAAAAATCGTCATGGTTCAATTACCATGGTGCCTGTGGTCAGTATGCCCAGTGATGATATTACCCACCCCATTCCAGATTTAACCGGTTATATTACCGAAGGTCAGATTGTATTGAGCCGTGAACTACATAACCAGGGTGTGTATCCGCCTGTGAATGTTCCGCCTTCACTCTCGCGCTTGATGAAAGATGGAATTGGTAAGGATTATACCCGTGAAGATCATGCTCGAGTGGCCAATCAACTCTATGCCGCTTATACACGCGCCTTAGATGCCAGAAATTTGGCTTCAATCATTGGGGCAGAGGAATTATCTGAGCGTGATCAAAATTATTTGCGTTTTGCTGATGCATTTGAACAACGTTTTGTCGGGCAAGGGGATACCACAAATTACAGTATTGGGGAAACACTTGCTTTGGCTTGGGAACTCCTGGCGATGTTACCGCAGGATGAATTAACACGGGTTAGCGAAACGGATATTCAAAAATATTACCGGGAAACAATATCCAAAGAAAGTGGTGTGGCTGACATAACAAATTGATCGTTGTTTAATAAATAACCAATAAAAATGTTGATTTTGCCTGTCAAATCAGGATGTAGCTGGGCTGGAAAAGTAAAATGCAAAGATTTAGGTAAACGCGGCACATAATGTTGAGATTGCAAATTATCTGTCACCGTTTGCCAATAGGCTGAGTTTTGTATTGGTTGGAATATCATGCGTGGTTGTTGGTACCGAGGTTGATAAACAGCAACCACAATGACATGTGCTTCCTGAGTAAGATGGGGTTTATTCACTTCAATTTGCGTAGATAATTTAAAACGGCTACCTGCCAGAAGTTTAATTGGGTTTTCGATTAAATTCGGTGTTTGAATCGTGTTTTGAAAATAGGCATTAAAGGTTTCATTGTCCTGCAAATTCACACCAGTATTGGCTAAGGTTAAAGTAAGAGAATTTTCTCTTTTCTTCCCTCTTTGCCAAGAAGCAGTTGAAAGATGTCTTCTTTGTTGCAAATCTTGGCTGCGGTAATTAACAATTTTTTCCAAAATTTGTTGACTGACTTGCGGTTTAATTTCAAAAGGAGGCAATGGATTCAAAGTTGGCAAGGTCACAACCCGCATGGCGACTAAAGCAATCAAAATGCCTGCCACAAAAGTGATGAGCAATTGACTGGTTTGCCAGTCAGATTCAGTTTTTTCAGTCACGTAACCTCCATATAATGCACCAATCAAATACGCAAACAAATGCCCTTCAGTGGTGTCAAGCAATAATGAATTAACTAGACAACCCACGCCAATTGCCACCAATAATCCTTGCGCCATCCAAGCTTTAGAAAGGGGTAAAGCATAGCTTAAATGCCAGGCTCGGTAAAAAAATATAAGAAATAATCCAAGGCCAACCAAGCCCCATTGTACGGCAATCATCAAGTATTCATTATGCGGATTTACCGTGGCATGTAATTGTTGACGTTGGGCTATTTTTTGGTATTCATAGCCAAAACTGCCGGTGCCCGTGCCCAATAATGGATTTTGGGCAATTAAGGCCAAACTCTGTTGGTAAAATTCCAAACGCAAGGCAATCGAGCCTTCAGTATGACCTTGTTGATAACTTTCTACATTTTGAGAAGCCGTATCAACGCGTTGTTGTACTTTATCCGACGATAAATAGGCAAAGCCGGCCAATAAGCTTGCCCCAATCAAACCAAACAATACACCACGCCAACGTTGAGTTTGATAAAAAAACAGTAAAATCAAGAAAAATAGAACTAAATAACCCGTTCTGCCCTGAATCATAAATACAATATTGTAAATTGCCAGGAACGCAATTAATACACCCAGCCAGCGCCATTTCATATGCTGCCAGGTGTAAACTAGGACAAAATAACTGGCAAGCGCAGTCAACAGGCCTTGAGTAATATGATTTTTGAAAATGACGGGGTTATCCAGTGTACCTTTTCCAACTTGCCAGCCTGTGAAAACAATAATATAAGACAAAATAAGAATAGCTAACATCGTAGCCGTAAAAGCAAAGAGTCCTACCTGACGAGCACGTTGTTCTTGAAAGAGTAAAATAAACAGGGGAATATACAGAAATTCGCGATATTTGGATAAAATATGACCTGCTTCCAACGAATTAGCAGAAGTGTACAATGTACCAATAAGAATTAAGGCGTATAAAACTAGTGCGATCAGCACGAGTGGGTGAAAACGGATTAAATCTGAGTAGGCTTGTTTGGGCTTTTCCAGCAACAGAAATATTAAGGCTAACGCAATGGTCACATTAGTCATGGCCGTCGAAACAGGAATGGCAAAGCCAATTAATCCAGCAATCGTATATTTAGCGGTTTGGAGGTAAGAATTATAGGTAAAAAACACGGCTAGTGGAATTCAGTAATTTTAGAGTTATGATTATATGCTACCACGAAGTGAAAACATATCACAATATACGCACATTGCACATCTAAATTTAGCATGTATTATTTCTAACAGTTTGAAAAATATTCAGTAAATAAAAGCTGAAATTCGAGGTTTGATAAAATACTGATACCTTGCTTGCTTAATTAAAACGTTTTATTGTAAACTTTACCAAATATTGCTCTTTCATTTAATTTCAATCTGTTACAAAAGTTTGAATGAGTAACAAACCTAATATTGTAGGATATAATTTATGAAAGACTTAAAAATTGATATTGGTTGTGGTGGTGCAAAAAAAGAAGGGTGTTTAGGCATTGATTATATTGCATTACCTGGAGTGGATCATATCATTGATTTAAATACAGGCAATTTACCTTTTCCCGATCAAAGTGCCAGTTATATTTTCACTTCCCACTTTTTGGAACATGTCACCAACATTCGATGGGATGCTTTATTCAAAGAAATGACGCGAGTTGCGCAAGATAAAGCGCGTATTGAAATTTGGAATCCTTACGTGTTTACGAATGCTGCGTTTATTTCTGGCCATTTATCTCAGCCTAATGAAGACCAATATTTACATATGGGACTTTGGTTTCCTGCGCAATGGTCTCAAGCCCTTGGCGCACGCTGGCTAATAAAAGAGTTTCAATATGTCATTGCTGAAGAAGTATTAATTGATTTAGCAGAAAGCAATATTCCTTTACATCATGCACTGCGTTACTATAAAGAGGTGGTGCGGGAATTTGGAGTGTTTATTGATGTATGTCGTGGTGACAGTGCACCTGTTGTTCCCATTAAAACGTTTTCTCTCGAAACCAGAGAGGGAGAAAAGCATTTATTAAAAATAAAAGAATATGATAAAAAACCCAAGCGTTTGAAAAAAGCAATTGCGCAGTTCTCTGCTAAAAAGCTTTAATATTTAAAAAAGCAATATTTTTAAGCAAAATACAATAAAAGGTATTTATTTTACCTCGTTCCCACGCTCTGACGTCACTGCCATTAAGTTAAGGATTTTTTCAGTTTGGAGTGCAAGATTTATCTTGCGTGTGCAAACTAAAGTTTGTACTCCTGCAAGCTTAACTTAATGGCAGTGACGCCGGAGCGTAGGAACTATGTTTCACTCTATTTTTCACTTTTTTAAAATTTTGTAATTTATTTAATAACATTTGAGCTTTATGAAACAAGAAAACACATGGCAAATGATTGCCAGATATACAGAACTGGTTTTTTACAAAACCTATGCTGATTTAAGAGCCGAAAGTGCCCGTACTTATTTAGGTATTTTGTGGTGGATATTTGAACCTACCATGTATATGGCAATTTTTTATGTCGTATTTGGCGTGGCGATGCAACAAGGTACACCAAATTTTGTCCAATTTTTATTGATTGGTCTAACCGCTTGGCAATGGATGAAATCAAGTGTATCACATGGATCAGAATCTATTTTAATGTACCGGCCTTTGATGCAACAAGCCCATTTACCCAAAGTTTTGTTCCCTTCCATATTAATTCTGACAGATACAACTAAATTCCTTTTCATCTTAATAATTTTGTTGGCTTACTTATGGATAACTGGCTTTCCTGTTACCCAAAGCTACCTAGTGTTACCACTTGTTTTAGGTGTGGAATTTTTGTTTATTTTGGCCCTGACCTACTTTTTTGCCGCAATTGTGCCTTTTTTACCAGATTTACGTTTTGTGATCGAAAACGTATTTCAAGCGGTTTTCTTTGGTTCTGGCATCTTTTTCTCAGTAGTGAGCATCCCAGAACAATATCATTTCTACTTTTACCTAAATCCAATGGCAACTTTGATTGAAGACTTACGCAACGTATTAATGTATAACACCATGCCAGACTTTCAAGCACTTGCCATCATTGGATTCGGTTCACTAATTGGCATTATTGGCTCCATTTTACTCATTTCACGTTTTGAATACACTTATCCCAAAATTACCGTATGACGACACACATAGACTCCCCTATTTTATCACTGCGTAATGTAGGTCTTTGCTACAAACGTAAACGTAGTTTATTTGGTGAACCTTTTTGGGCGCTTAAAGACGTTTCCCTAGATTTACATCATGGTGAAACGCTGGGCATTATTGGTCGTAATGGTGCAGGGAAAAGTACTTTACTGCAAATTATCGCCGGCATCATCAAACCTGACACAGGTAAATTGATTAATTATCACAGTTATCATGCGTCCCTATTAGCGTTGCAACTAGGATTTGTCCACTATTTAACCGGTCGGGAAAATGCAATTTTAAGTGCCATGTTTATGGGACTAAGAAAACATGAAGCCCTGGAAAAATTGGACGAGATTATTGCTTTTTCTGAACTGGGTGACTTTATTGATCAACCAATTATCACCTATTCTTCAGGCATGGTCGCCAGGCTGGGATTTTCCGTCGTGTTTCAAGTTGACCCCGATATTTTTCTGATTGATGAAATTTTGGGTGTGGGTGATGCAGAGTTTTTGTACAAATCCACTGTCGCCATGCAGGAAAAAATTCTCAGCAATAAAACGGTCGTTTTTGTCTCTCATCAAGCTCAGTTAATACAAACTTTATGCAACCGAGTCATCTGGATTGAAAATGGTGTAACACAAGCAGAAGGTGATACCCAAGAAATTTTAGAACAGTACGAACATCATCTTAAAATCCACCATCAATAGAATTTCCTACACAGGAGCAGGTTTGTAACCTGCTTCTAAATATTATGGACGGGATTATAAATCCCGTAAGCTCAATTTCTGTAAAGATTATTTTGTAGGGTACATCTCATGCACCAGGCGTTTCTCGGTGCGTGGGACACACCCTACCATATCCGTCAATTTCACCTTGACAAAGTACTATTTTCTCCTTTTCCACAAAACACGCAGTATAAAAATCTAAAAAAGCAAGACTAGCTTAATTTTTATCTGACTATAAAAACGTATGAGTATAACAAGTTTTACTTTTCGTATTGCAAAGAGGTATTATTTCCCCACAAAATTTTATGAAAAATATTTTTGTGGTTTTAAATTTAGAGAAATGTACAAACATCAATTTTTGTAACATATTTGAAATAGGAACGTCTGGCAAAATCTTGGCGGACGAAACCAGAACGTTCCATTGACATGTTGTATTAACTTAGGTAAGGAAAAAGTAATGCCAATTGAAGAGTATAACAGTAAATATGCCTCACTGGCAGCAACCTGGCGCAAAAAACCGTTGATTGTAGCGATGGCTTTGGTTGTGGGTAGTGCTATGCCAATAACGGGTTTTTCTCAAACAATGAGTCATGCAGATTTAAGCGGTTGGCAAAAGCAAGGCCCAGCTGAATATGGTAACTGGGAAGTTTCCAGTGATAAAAAATTTGTTGTTCAAACTATTAATAAGAACCCCACTTTTTTCGTCAGTCCGAATAACTTTATTAATGGGATAGTTCGAGGTAGTTTTGAAGTATACCGCAAAGAAGATGATGACTTTATTGGCTTCGTGTTTGGTTATAAAAGTCCTATTGATGGGGTAAGCAGCAGTGAGTCAGAA
>JADGDF010000135.1 GCA_016745055.1 Thiotrichaceae bacterium
TTTCATACTCGTTCTCCTAAGTTTACAAAACTTGTTCTTTCTTATATCCTCCTTTTCGCAAAATACCATCTTAAATTCCGTGATACAACTCTATTAAATTTTTAGGCCATTATGTTTCAACTACTTCTTAAGTTTTCTGCCAAAATATGCTATGTTTCTCCTTTACGTAAATTCAGGTAAAAAACTATGTTAGAAAATTATGTGCCCATTGCGCTATTTATTATAGTCAGCTTGGCAATTGGACTCATTATGCCAACCCTTGGCTTTATTTTGGGGCCACGTAAGCCAGATGAAGAAAAAAATTCTCCTTATGAATGTGGGTTTGAAGCGTTTGAAGATGCCCGTATGAAATTTGATGTGCGTTACTATTTAGTCGCCATTTTATTTATTATTTTTGATTTGGAAATTGCATTTCTCTTCCCTTGGGCAGTGATCTTTAAAGATGCTGGAATATTTGAATTTGTTGCTATGCTTATTTTCTTGTTATTATTAACCATTGGCTTTATCTATGAGTGGAAAAAGGGAGCATTAGAATGGGAATAGAAGGTGTTTTAAATGAAGGATTTATTACCACACAAGCTGATAGGTTAATTAATTGGGCAAGGACGGGTTCTCTGTGGCCTGTAACCTTTGGCTTGGCCTGTTGTGCAGTAGAAATGATGCAAGCAGGGGCTTCGCGGTATGATCTTGACCGATTTGGGGTTATTTTCCGTCCCAGCCCACGCCAGTCAGATGTGATGATTGTTGCAGGGACATTGATTAATAAAATGGCACCTGCATTACGCAGAGTTTATGATCAAATGCCAGAACCACGTTGGGTTATGTCTATGGGTTCTTGCGCAAATGGCGGTGGTTACTATCATTATTCTTATTCTGTTGTGCGTGGTTGTGATCGCGTTGTACCAGTAGATATTTATGTGCCAGGTTGTCCACCCACAGCGGAAGCCTTGCTGTATGGCATTTTCCGTCTCCAAGAAAAAATTAGAAAAACAAATACAATTGCAAGCGCTTAACCCTAAGCCTTTCACCAAAATCTGGTAACTTACACTATGGCAAATTATCGGGAAGAATTACTCAATCATTTACAAGAAAAATTGGGTCAGCATTTGCAAAGTGCAAAAATTGCACACAGGGAAGTCACTATTGAAGTTGTGCCTGGCCAGTTATTAGCAATTTGCAAGACTCTACATGATGAATTTGGATTTGAGCAATTAGTTGACTTATGTGGCGTAGATTATAGCGCCTATGGTCAGACAGATTGGGATGTTAAAGCAAATGACACTGGATTTAGTCGCGGTGTTCATTCAGATGTTCACCAAGAAAATAATAGTTCCCCACGTTATGCAGTTGTTTATCATCTATTATCTGTCAAAAATAATCAGCGCTTGAGAGTGCGCGTGTTTGCAGATGGAGAATACCCTCGGGTTGATTCAATGGTCAACATTTGGAGTTCTGCAGATTGGTATGAAAGAGAAGCCTTTGATTTATTTGGTATTTTATTTGAGGGTCATCCTGATTTGAGACGTATCCTGACTGACTATGGCTTTATTGGCCATCCTTTCAGAAAAGATTTTCCCATCAGTGGTCATGTTGAAATGCGTTATGATGCTGAGAAAAAGCGGGTAATTTATGAACCTGTCAGCATTGAACCTAGAACGCTTGTGCCTCGCACTATGCGGCAAGATACTCAACATACTACGGAAAGTTAAGTTTGGCCATAATCTTTTACTCGTGACTAAGTTCTGCTTCACTGCCATTAAGTTAAGGTTTTTTTCAGTTTGGAGTGCAAAATTTATCTTGCGTGTGCAAACTAAAGTTTGCACTCCTAAATGGTTGTTTCGTGAAAGGGTTTCTATATATTATTCACCAGGTCCTGGTTTTGGCGCTGATTTGCCAAACAGTAACATGTTTGGTTCTCGTTCTAAATTTTGGGTAACTGCTCGTAAACGAACGACTAAATCCCCAAATTCCTGCAATAAGTTGATTGTTTCTGGCAATGCTTTTGTCATAAAAAAGCTAATGTCTTTGTGAGTTGTCACAATAGCCGTGTCCAAATGTTTTGTTGCTGTTGTGATGGTTTTGCTAATTTTTTTCACTTCTTGACGTGTTTCTTTAACTAGCTTTGAAGATTGTTGTCCAGTTTTTTTAAAACCCTGTGTCGTTTCTTCAATCGTTGATAGGGTTCTTTCTAAACTCGTCACTAACGTGGGTAACGTTTTCATCACTTCAGAGGTATTATCCAATAAATTTGCGGTATTGACTAAGCCTTGATCGATGTACTGTTTACGCTGTTCCAAAATTGCTGTGACACTTTGTATATTTTGTAAAATAGTGGCAACTGTCTGACGATTTTCTTCAGAAAGAAAGCGATTTGCCGTGGTTGATAATTCGTCCAGGTTAACTAATAAAGTATTTGCTGTTTGGGAGATATTATCAAGCTTTTCCAGCAAACTAGAAATTGACTGATCAAAACGTACAAATAAGGAAGGTGTTGTGCCTAATTCAGGATAAACTTCTCCCTGTTTAGTTTCAAGTGATGGCTCATCAGTACTGCCACCACTTAATTCCACGTAAGCAAGTCCTGTTAAGCCCTGGCTTTTTAGCGTTGCTGTGGTGTCTTGTTTTATTGGTATATTTTTTTCTATATCAAGTAAGACAAAAACTTCACTTGGACGCTTAGGGTCTAGGGCAATATGGCTAACATAGCCCACCTCAACTCCACGATATTTAACAGGCGCTTTCCTATTGAGTCCTGAAACGGATTCTTTGATGTAAACTTGATAACTATCGTAAACTTTCTTCTCTGTACCCGCATTTAACCAGAAAATAGAGGCAATCGTTGCTATTGTCATCACAATGACAAATAAACCAACTAATGCATAACTGACTTTACTGTCCATGAGGAATTCCCAAAATTTTAAAAGTTAAGCAGGAAAAACATTGGTAGATAAATACCGATCGCCGCGATCACAAATAATAGCGACAATTGTGGCATTATCTACTTTTTTCGACAACATTAAAGTGGCGGCCACTGCGCCCCCTGATGAAATACCGCAAAAAATACCTTCTTGTACAGCGAGTTGACGGGTTGTTTCTTCAGCAGATTGTTGAGTGACTTCAAGCGTTTGATCCAAACTGTTAGCATTAAAAATTTTGGGTAAATATTCGATGGGCCAACGGCGAATGCCTGGAATACTTGATCCTTCAGTAGGTTGAACTCCAACAATTTTTACCGCAGGATTTTGTTCTTTTAAAAAACGCGAGGTACCCATTATAGTACCTGTTGTACCCATTGCACTGACAAAGTGGGTAATTTTACCTGCAGTATCACGCCAAATTTCTGGGCCAGTCGTTTGGTAATGCGCAAGTGGATTATCTGGATTATCAAACTGATTAAGTATTTTCCCTTTACCTTTTTTTTCCATTTGCAAGCCTAAATCTCGTGCAGCTTCCATGCTTCCTTCTTTAGAAACGAGTACAATTTTAGCGCCGAAAGCTTTCATGAGCATACGCCTTTCAACAGTCATATTTTCTGGCATAATTAATACCATATGGTAACCTTTCATGGCCGCAGTCATCGCTAAAGCAATGCCTGTATTGCCGCTAGTGGCTTCAATCAATGTGTCGCCAGGTTTAATTTCACCACGCATTTCAGCTTGTTGAATCATACTCAGCGCTGGTCGATCTTTTACTGATCCTGCGGGATTGTTTCCTTCTAATTTAACTAAAATAGTGTTAGTTGTATTTCCTGGTAAACGTTGCAAACGTACTAAGGGTGTATTGCCAACAAATTGTTCTAAACTAGAATAAGTATTCATTCAACTTCCTTTATGAATTTTAGTCGTTAGCGCTAGGGTTAAATCCATATTCTAAGCACATTTTACGGCATTCATGGACCATATTGGAAATTTATACAAATCTACTTTAGTAAAAAATATACTTGCAGCTTATTGTCATTCACGATTAGAATTTCTTTAAAAATTATTTCTAATGCGATAGATTTACAAAAAAGCATGTAATGCTGTGGTTAATTTAAATGTTTATATATTATGATTTAATTATTGTTGGTGGCGGTCTTGTAGGCGCAAGTTTGGCTTGTGCTTTGCGCCATACGGGTTTAAAAATTGCGATAATTGAAGTGGCTACTTGGTCTCAACAAAAAACGCCACCAAGCTATGATGATAAAGTGATTGCGCTTTCTTATGCGTCTAAACAAATTTTTACTGGTATCGGTAATTGGCAAACCATTGAATCTCAGGCAACTCCGATTCGCCAAATTCACATTTCTGATCAGGGTCATTTTGGATTTTCGCACCTTAGTCACCAATTAGCAAACTTACCTGCTTTAGGTTATGTGGTGGGAGCCAGACAAATTGGGCAAGCATTACAAACAACCTTAAAAAATTCAGCCATTGATATTATTGCACCAGTGCAATTGACTCAAATTCATGCAAACACCCAACAAGTAGAAATTATGCTGACCCAAGGTGAGCAATTACAAACTTTTCAAACTAGATTATTGATAGCTGCTGATGGTGGCCAATCTCAAGTCAAACATTTGCTTGATATTCAGCAACAACAATATGATTATCAACAAACAGCAGTGATTGCTAATGTGACTTTGGAAAAGCATCATCAAAATACGGCTTACGAACGATTTACTCGCACTGGTCCACTTGCATTATTGCCTTTACAAGAAAATCATTGCTCTTTAGTGTGGACAGTCAAACGGAGCGATATTAAAACTGTAATGACTTGGTCTGATGCTCAGTTTTTACAACATTTACAACAACAATTTGGTTGGCGCTTGGGTAAATTTTTAAAAGTGGGGAAACGCACAGCTTACCCACTACGTTTGATGCAAACAAAATCGCATGATGTCCCAAGAGTTGTTGTGATTGGTAATGCTGCTCACACTTTACATCCTGTCAGTGGCCAAGGATTAAATTTGGGCTTACGTGATGTAGCAAGTTTAGCAGAAGTGATCACTACTTACGGGGATGCGGGCAGTCGAGCAGCATTGCAACAGTATCAAATTTGGCAACAACCCGATCAGCAACAGGTTATTCACTTAACCGACTTATTGGTACAGGCATTTTCCAATAACTTATTGCCACTCGTTGTTGCTCGTAACATAGGATTATCTTTGTTAGATAGCCTACCAATACTTAAAAAGCGATTTATACGCCAAATGACAGGATTGAATGCACATTCTTCTCGTTTAATACGTGGATTGCCTATTTAGTTTAGCCTGTTGTGGTCTGCAACCAAACAAGCCACTCTAAAGCTTATAATAATAGCAACCAAATCCAGTAACATTAACAAAAATATAGTACAAAACTGTTTTAACATCAAAAATTTTAATATAGAATAGTATAGGATAGCAGAGTCATATCATGTTATGCTTCAACTTTCGTAACAATAGTGAAACTTATGAGGGAGATACGTCACGATGGATAAAACCTACTATGATGCTGTAACTAAAATGGAAGAAATGAATGTACAAAAGGAATATAAGTTAGGTTGGATGGGAGGCTATCTACAAAATCCTATGCGAGAAGAACAACGAGTTACGGAAGCCTACGAAGCCGGTTATAATGACGGTGGTGAAAAAAGTGCGGACAATTTTTCACAGTGGACCTAAATAATCCACTGTAACGGAGTATAAGTTTTACATGTTTCATTGGGAATTTGTACTCCGAACAAACGATTTGCCTTTGTAATTTTAGGAGTACACCTATGCCTCAAGTCATCATGTATAGTACACGTACTTGCCCTTATTGTGTGAGGGCTGAACGTTTATTAACAAATAAAAGTGTTAAAGTAGAAAAAATTTTAATTGATCGCGATCCTAGCTTAATGCGAACCATTATAGAAAAGACTGGCAGACGCACAGTACCACAAATTTTTATCGGTAATCACCATGTGGGTGGCTATGATGACTTGGTCGAACTTGATTTAGATGGTGAATTGGACATATTATTACAAGCTGATTAATTCTATTTTATAGATAATGCAAATTTTATAATCTCTTAATTTTATTAAGAAATCGTATACTAATTTGAATATTTCATTAATAAAGCCTAGACTCTCTGTAGTCTTGTTGTTAAAATTCCACATGTTGTATATTTGCTGCGAAAATGTCGCAACAAAGTCATATACTAATGAAAAACCAAAATATATCAAAGCTTAAAGTGTGGTGGCTTAATATTATAAAGGCTTTTGTTTTTTAATTTTAGAAAAAGGAATGCATCTATGTTGAAAAGTGCAAGTCGTAAGATTTTAATAGGATTTGCCGGTGGTACACTGCTTTCGGCAGCAGTAGGTACCGCGTGGGCGGCTGATCAAACATACCATTTGATAACCAAAGATGGCCAAGCAGTTAAATCTAAGTACGATCAGTGTGTAGATACACCAAGAACTCCCAATACGCCTACAAAATTATTGAGAGAATGTGGTGATATCATTGATAGAGATAATGATGGCATTACTGATAATGAAGATATTTGTCCTGATAATACCCCTGATGAAATATCAGCGGGTGTTTATCAAGATGGGCCAGATAAAGGGTGTTCTATTGATTCAGATGGTGATGGGATTGCAGATTATCGTGATCGTTGTCCAAATAATACTTCCCTTGAAGTTTCTAGAGGGGTTAGCTCAGATGGTTGTCCAGTAGATAGAGATGGCGATGGTGTGCCAGATTACCGTGATCTTTGTCCAGATACTAAACCAGCATATATCCGTCAAGTAGATGAAAATGGCTGTGCTGAAGTCACAAGAACTGATAGCCACGTTTTATCTTCTGATGTGTTGTTTGGTTTTGACAAATTTAACTTAACTTCTGCTGCTAAAACAACTCTAGATTCTATTGCTTACTCAGTAACAGAGGATAATAGCGTTAACTTATCAGTAAAAGATATTAGATTGGTCAAAGAGCTATTTGTAGTAGGCCATACAGACAGTATTGGTAAACAAAGTTATAATCAGCGTCTTTCTGAAAAACGTGCTCGCTCGGTCACCAATTACCTAGTAAGCAGAGGCGTCCCTGCTAGCAGAATTACCCAAACCGGCGAAGGCGAAATGAATCCTGTTGCTAGTAACGAAACGAGAGAAGGCCGTGCTTTAAACCGTCGTGTTGAAATCACAATCAACCGTTATCGTTAATTAGGTAAGTCTTTTTACGCTTTCATATCATTAGCCCTTTTTCCAACATGGAAAAAGGGTTTTGCTTTGGAAATGGCTTCACTTGACGAGATATCCCTTGTTAGAGAAATCCTTTTTTGTCATGATGTCATTTTAATTTCCATATTTTCTCCTTCTTACCTTCAAGGTAGAAGCTAAATAGGCATGATAACTATTCTTAGTTTCATCCTCAATGTAGCTTTTAATCCTTCAAACACTGAAACCACATATTATCTTATGCCTTATATACCACATACCCAAGAAGATATTAATGCTATGCTTTCTGCAATTGGCGCAGACAGTATAGAAGATTTATTTGACGAAATTCCACCAGAACTACGCTGTCATCAGCTTGATAATATGCCATCTAGCTTGACAGAAATGGAAGTGGTGCAATTAATACGACAACGGGCTGCACAAAATAAACAAGGCACTTGCTTTATTGGTGCAGGAGCCTATGAACACCACATTCCTGCCGCTGTGTGGGAAATTACTGCCCGTGGCGAATATTATTCCGCGTATACGCCCTATCAAGCAGAGGCAAGCCAAGGTACTTTGCAGCTTTTATACGAGTTTCAAACCATGTTAGCAAATTTAACGGGTATGGAAGTGGCGAATGCCTCTCTGTATGATGGCGCATCTGCACTGGCTGAAGCCATTTTAATGGCAGTGCGTTTGACTAAGACGAAGTCAAAAAAAATTCTTTTACCAACAACCGTGCACCCAATGTATCGTCAAGCAGTGTCGACCATTGTAAAAAATCAAGCCATTGAACTTATTGAATTAAACTACACTAAAGCGACAGGCACAATATCTCCTAACCATTTGCCTAATGATATTAGTAAACAATATGCAGCCCTAGTTATTCCACAACCTAATTTTTTTGGTAACTTAGAAGAAATACATGAACTTACTAATTGGGCACATCAACAAGGCATGTTAGTCATTGCTGTGGTGAATCCAATTTCCCTTGCCATACTTACGCCACCAAGCGAATGGGGTGAAAAAGGCGCTGACATTGTCTGTGGTGAAGGACAACCTTTGGGTATTCCTTTGTCTTATGGTGGACCTTATTTGGGTTTTATGTGTTGCAAAAAAGCCTATATCCGCCAAATGCCTGGACGCATCGTGGGACAAACGATCGACTTAGATGGCAAGGTAGGATACACACTAACATTACAAGCACGAGAGCAGCATATTCGTCGCTCTAAAGCCACATCTAATATTTGTACTAACCAAGGACTTATGACCACGGCCGCCACGATCCACATGGCACTTCTCGGTGCAAAAGGATTGGCTCAAACAGCAATAGCTTGCCATGAAAATACCCATTTGCTATTGGCTAAACTAGCAAATCTAGCTGGGGTAGAATTTATTTTTGATGCTCATTTTTTCCATGAGGCTGTGCTAAAATTACCAAAGCCAGTGGACGAAGTTTTGATACAACTTGCCGCTCAAGAAATTTTTGGTGGTTATGCTTTACAACACCACTATCCCGAACTAAAAAATTGCTTACTCATCTGTGTCACTGAAATGCGTACTAAGCAAGAAATTGAAGCTTATGCAGAAGCACTGCAGGCAATTTTAAATAATTAAATTACTCAATAATGTAGAGTAGTGCTATTCAATAAGCACCCACTGATCTTGAATTAGCTCATCCGTCGAAAAGTCAATTTGAGAGTTTTGCACGAATGAGCACAATTTCTTATTTTGGTTGGTACAGTTTTTTTATTGGACGTTCTTTAAATCTTCTGCCCTGCACAGTTATTTTGATTAGCTGTGAATTTAGCTTATATATAGCATAATATTTATAAATAATTATTTTTGCAAAAATTTATTATGCATAAGCGCATTTTTTATTAAAAAACATATAATATGCAAACATGGCTATTTTGCAAATATTTGCCAAAGCACCAATTTTAAATCAAGTTAAAACTCGTCTTATCCCAGATTTAGGATCAGAGGCGGCAACTGCACTGCATAAAAAACTTACTTTACATTGCTTAAATCTTTTGGCACCTGAATTTAATACACAATTATGGTGTACGCCTCAAACCAATCATCCATTTTTTACTGCTTGCCAACAGTATCCTCTTTCTTTACACCAACAGCAGGGCAAAGATTTAGGTGCGAAAATGGCATTTGCATTAGGCTCTACATCATTACCCACGCTATTAATTGGTAGTGATTGTCCCAGTTTACAATTAGCGAATATTCAAGCAGGATTTGATGCTTTACAGTCAGGTTATCAAGTGGTACTTGCCCCCGCTGAGGATGGAGGTTATGTATTAATTGGGATGCAGAAAGTTATTCCTGAGTTGTTTCAATCCATGCCTTGGGGGACTAATCAAGTTTTGGCAATAACTCGCCAACGTTTGAAAGCTTTGAATGTAAATTGGTATGAATTAGAAACACAGTGGGATGTTGATCGTTATGAAGATGTTCTGAGGCTAGAGAAAATGCATCTACTGTCTTAGTTTATGTACAGTTATTAATCAATACTTCCAAAATATTGACACCCTCATCACTCTGTTATTACTAGCATTGTGTTAACTGTCTACTTAGTTTCTATAACTAAAGACACTAGAGTCTCACAGAGAATAAAGTTGCTCTGTGAATATGCTAGTTTTTCATTAAGTTTGAGTGTACAAATCAAAATCATTACTCCAATGAATATTATTAATAAGCAGAGCTTCATGTAACACAGCATTTAAAGTATCTAACAATGATTGTGCATTTTCCACCCTTGGCGTATTAAATTTAAATAAACTTTTTGGTTTAGGAACGAAATAACACAGCCACCTGTTACTTGATCCTTCTCTGTTACCACAACAGAGCCAATATTCATCTCCTAAATCTGTAATATATTCAAGAAACCATCCCCAATCTTCATGATGTGGATAAGATGTGATTATTCCTTTAATAGCTAGTTGTTTGGATAACCAGAAGGCTAATTCAGCACCATATATATTGGGGTTTACTTGAGAATTTTCAGGTAAAAAGGGTTGAAATAGAATAGAATCAAACTCTACATATATTTCCATAAAGATGTTTAACTACTTTTTGTCATCATGCTGTTCAGCACATCCTATGAGCTAAAGCTTACATTCTGTTACTCAATATGAGTTTTGTTTTGCATATAGCTTTGTAAAACGTTAGGAATAGCAATTTTGCCATTTTCATCCTGATAATTTTCCATAATGGCGACTAAAGCTCGTCCAACTGCAAGCCCTGAACCATTTAAAGTATGCAATAATCCTGGTTTTTTATTCTCAGGATCACGCCAGCGAGCTTTCATGCGTCGTGCCTGAAAAGCTTCAAAATTACTGCAAGAGGATATTTCTCGATATTTTTGCTGGCCTGGCAACCATACCTCTAAATCATAAGTTTTGGCCGCTGAAAAACCTAAATCGCCAGTACACAAACTGACAACGCGATAAGGTAAATCTAGTTGTTGCAAAATTGTTTCAGCATGACCCGTTAAGGCTTCTAGTGCATCATAAGAGTCCTGTGGCTTAACCATTTGTACCAATTCTACTTTTTCAAATTGGTGTTGTCGAATCATGCCACGAGTATCTTTACCATAGGAGCCAGCTTCACTACGAAAGCAAGGCGTATGTGCGACAAATTTTACAGGTAAAGCATCTGCTGGAAAAATAACATCCCGCGCGAAATTCGTCACGGGCACTTCAGCCGTGGGAATAAGATAGTAATCTTGTTCTGCTATATGAAACAAATCTTCAGCAAATTTAGGTAACTGACCTGTACCCATCAAACTATCTGCATTAACCAAAAAGGGGACATACACTTCCGTATAACCATGTTTTTCAGTATGCGTATCCAACATGAATTGAATTAAAGCTCGTTGCAACCTTGCAAGCGGTCCACGCATAAAGGCAAAACGGCTACCCGTAATTTTTGCAGCAACTTCAAAATCCAATTGATTTAATTGTTCACCCAAAGTAACGTGATCTTTAGGCTCAAATTTAAATGTTTTAGGTGTTCCCCAACGACGTTGTTCTGGATTATCTTCTTCGCTTTTACCTTCGGGTACACTGTCATGCGGTAAATTTGGTACACCTAACAAAATGTTGTTTAATTCATTTTGAATACTATCCAATTTTATTTCACTGGCTTTTAGCTGGTCGCCCAGCTCTGCAACACTTTGCATCAATTCAGTGGTATCTTCGCCTTTTGCCTTGGCTTTACCAATGGATTTAGAGCGAGTATTTCGTTCATTTTGTAAACGCTGAGTTTCCATTTGACACTGTTTACGCTGAGTTTCTAACTCAATTAAATGTGACTGGTCAAGCGTAAAACCACGTTTTGCTAATTTTGCCGCAACTTCGGTTAGTTGGTTGCGAATTAATTGTGAATCAAGCATATCGTCAAATCCGTTTAATTATTAAATTACTTTCTCAGTATAAATTTTAAGTTTAGGAAATACTTTAGGAAAAATAGAGAAAATTATGCACAATTATTAAAAGTTCTTAATTCAATATTAAAATAAACCATATTATACGTTATTGTATCCCCGTCAAGATACATAAATCGTGGCACTTAATTATTGGTTCAAAATGCATAGTTAATACAACTCATGAAGTTTGTTAGTGAGTGAGCTATTACGCATTTTACCTTAACACAGTTGTAACGCTGATATTGTTTCTCTAATATATAGTCATCGCCATTGAAAAGTCGTTAAATACAGATTTTTTAGGTAATTGGTTTATAATATATTTCTGGCAAGCAATGACGAACTGACACACGAA
>JADGDF010000136.1 GCA_016745055.1 Thiotrichaceae bacterium
TCTTATTGATTTATATGATGAAATAATTGGAGTATGTGCCGGACTATGGAACTTTTATCTAGCTAATTGATTGATTTTTAACGGGATACAACTCTAATTTGCAAACTAAAGTTTGCACTCCTACGAACTTAGTCTAATTCGGAGTGCAAGATTTATCTTGCTTTTGGTTGCAACTACTTTACTGGAGGTTTTTTTAACCCTCAACATGGATTGCTTATTTTGAACTATTAACTGAAAATTATGGCGTAAGTTAAAATCAAAAACCGAATTTTGACATGCGTTAAGTATAAGTACAAGATACGCATTAAATTTATATTATAGTCATCGCCATTGAAAAGTCGTTAAATACAGATTTTTTAGGTAATTGGTTTATAATATATTTCTGGCAAGCAATGACGAACTGACACACGAAGAACAACAGCGTCTCAAAGCTAGGCACGGTCAAACAAAGGACAAGCGGCAAGCAGAGCGTTTAAAGGCGGTTTACTTGCTGTCTTCAGGTTGGTCGGCAACAGATGTGGCTCAAGCACTGCTATAGCTGATGTGTAATAATATGTCATAATATATACATGACTAACCCACTTAAATTTCGCGAAAAAGTATTTGCCACCAAAGACAAGTACAATCTGAGTTTCCAAGAAACCGGTGAGCGTTTTGATATCCCAATCAGAACGTTTTTTCGCTGGCAAAACAAACTTGCACCTTGTACAACCCGTAACAACCCCGCGACGAAGATTAATATGGAAGCCTTGGCGAAGGATGTAGAGATGTATCCAGATGCTTATCAATGGGAAAGAGCTAAACGTTTAGGTGTTGCACATAGAACAGTCGGTGATGCCTTAAAGCGTTTAGCTATCAGTCGTAAAAAAAACACTCAAACATCCAAAAGCTGATGAACAAGCACAAGAAGTATTTCAACAAAAGATGCAAGCTTATGAAGCAGAAGGTAAAACCCTTGTCTATTTAGATGAAAGTGGTTTTGCTCAGGATATGCCACGTACCCATGGTTACGCTTTGAGTGGCAAACGTTGTTATGGTGTTCACAACTGGCAAGCCAAAGGGCGCATTAATGCGATTGGGGCTATTGTCGGGATGGAATTTTTAACGGTAGCTCTTTTTGAAAATACCATCAACAGTGATGTTTTCTATGCTGGGTAGACTCAAGCACTAATCCCCGTATTACCTGAAAAGGCAGTACTTATCATGGATAATGCCAGCTTCCACAAACGAGCTGACATGATAACGGCAATTGAAGAATCTGATACTTTGCTTGAGTTTTTGCCTCCCTATAGCCCTCAACTCAATCCTATTGAGAAAAAGTGGGCTCAAGCTAAGGCTATTCGCAAACGAGAACGCTGCAATGTCGATACCCTATTTACTCTTCATTTCAATACTGACAAATTATAATGCGCTAGCTATAGTTGACTCACAGAGTGTAAAGAATGTTGATTGTGCTGAGAAAAAAGGTGATGACGCAGGCAAGAAAGTATCTGGTATCAAGCGGCATATAGCAGTAGATACACAAGGTTTTCCACATGCTATTGAGATAACAACGGCTAATGTGACAGATAGGAAAGGTGCTTTGAAGGCTTTTGAACGTTGCAAATTGTCTGGTGTAGAAAAAGTGTTAGTAGATGGTGGATATACCCGAGCTCCTTTTGCCAAAGAAGTAAAACATAAACTCCAAGCAACAGTTGAAGTCGTCAAACGTAGTGAACTGCACACCTTTAAAGTTTTGCCCAAGCGATGGATTGTTGAAAGGTCTTTTGCTTGGTTAGATAAGTGTCGAAGACTTTGGAAAAACTGCGAAAGAAACCTCAATTCTAGTCTACAGTTCGTTATGCTAGATTTTTTGGCTATCATTCTAAAAAAACTTTAAACAGGTTCTAAAAGTAGCCCATGAAATATAATTTACAATTAATACTTGATAAAGTTGTCACATTCTTTGTGTAAGTCTCGTGCTGTTTTCTCGAATGGCGGATAACACTACCGTTCATCGGCCTTGCGGGTTATCTAAGTTACCTGTCTTTTTGTTAGGCTTCACTTTATTCAACCCAACCTACGAGCTTCACGTGGTTCTGCCAAATCTACGAGCTGAACAACTTTTAGCAAGTTGGCACCGAACCAGTGGTGGTTTTCCTGCCAATCAAATTAATGCAATTGCACCAGGAACCAGCAATAGTATATGGTTGGCAACAGATCAGGGATTGATCAACTTTCGTGATGGTACTGTACTAAACCATTTTACACTGGGTAATAGTTCTTTACCCGCTAAATATATACCTACTGTAACAGCAGATGATAAAGGGGGGATATAGGTAGGATTAACTACCTCTCCTTATTTGATGCACTTTGATGGGTTTAATCAATGGCAATCGGTTGTGATACCCACTACTATCTTGGACAAATTTGATTTTAATAAATTAAAGGCTTTAGCCAATGATCAGCAAGGCGGAGTTTGGGTTGGACTGCGAGTAATGAATGATTGGCAAGAGTTACCCTATTTATATAGACGTGAACATCAAGCTTTTCAAAAATTTTTACCTGCTAATGATGGAGGAGGTTTTTGGGTAAGGGCTGAAGAACTGGCTTACACTGATGGACACGGTCATTGGCAAGTTATCCCAACACCTAATAATTATCCTGCCTTTTATATTAGGTTTACTAATGATAAAAGAGGTGGATTATGGATGGCAGGAGAAAGGAAGCTTTCCTATTTTCACTTTAATGAGTCGGTTCAAGAATATTCGTTAGATCATTTGCGTTGGTCCAAAGGAGATGGCGTCAATTACTTATTTCATGATGGTCAAAAATTATGGGTGAGTACATGGCATACCTTAACCAGTTTTGACGGCCAAAACTGGCAAACCTTTAATCTCCAATCAATTTTAGAGGATAAAGGTTATCAATTCAATAGCCATGGTTATTCTACTGAAGTAGGTGAAGTTAAAGGTGTTGAGGCAATTGCATCAGACAATGCGGGTGGGATTTGGCTAGGTATTAATAGTCTTTACGGCTTATTGCATTTTGATGGTCAAGCAACATGGACGTATTTTAATTATAACCAACTACCTATGGGAAATCGGTCAACTCAGTTATATGATGATGGTTATGGCCAATTGTGGGCAGCTAGCAGTAATAACAGCTTAATACGCATACGTTTTGAGTAGTTATCATCTTCTTTTTTCTCCCACGCATCATGCGTGGGAATGTTTTTAATCTGCATTGGTTATAAGGATTCCGAACGAGGAAGGTTTTAGCTAATGCAACCTCAGTGCAATGTGAAATTGTATACTGTCGCTATCAAGACGAATGGTCCATTTTAGCTCGCGACAATGTTAAGTACCATTTGGACGGTTATACTGGCTATCGTCAGTGTACTCTACAGGTTTAACCTCTTAAATAATCTCTAAATTTGCAAATGCGGCTAACAACCATTTGCTACCTTCTGAAAATTTTACATAAATCCGGCTAAGCTCACCTTCACCCTCACGCTCCAAAATAATGCCTTCACCAAACTTACCATGCTTTACCCATTGACCCACTTCAAAGTCAATTAATTTGCCTGTATTGAAATGGTGATTACCAATTGATCGGGTTGTTTGTAATTTAACATTTTCCAATAATTCAACTGGAATTTCACTTAAAAAACGGGAAGGCCGTGCTGATTCTCTCAATCCCCAACGATAGCGGCTTTCACTGTGAGTTAAATAAAGTTGTTGTTGCGCACGAGTTATACCAACATAACATAAGCGCCTTTCTTCTTCCAAATTGCCTTCTTTAATTGAATTTTGATGGGGAAATAATCCTTCTTCTAAACCACACAAAAATACACTATCAAATTCCAATCCTTTGGCCAAATGCAAGGTCATCAGTTGCACACAATCAGAAAATTCATTGGCTTGTGCATCCCCTGCTTCTAAAGCAGAGTGAGCCAAAAATGCGGTCAATGGATCCATACCATCTTTGCCGCTATGGCTAAATTGCTCTGCTGCTGTGACTAATTCATCTAAATTTTCTAAACGTCGTTGTGCTTCTTCTTTACCTGCTTTTTTATAATGTTCAGATAATTCAGTCACTTGCATAACTTGTTTGACTTGTTCTTTCAGCGATAAGTCTTTGATTGATTGAGTTATTTGCTGAATGAGTAATATGAAAGTTTGCAAAGTGTTATGCGCACGGCCAGATAATGCTTTATCCTGAGTTAATTGATTAGCTGCTTGCCATAAAGATACACCCGTTTTTCTGGCAGTGGCACGAATTGTTTCCAATGTTTTTTGGCCAATGCCACGTTTTGGTAAATTAATAATGCGTTCAAATGCACCATCATCATCATGCAGCGCAATTAAACGTAAATAAGCTAGGACATCCTTAACTTCTGCACGTTCATAAAAGCGAATACCACCGTAAATTCTATAAGGAATATTTTTTCCAATTAACTTTTCTTCAAAAATACGCGATTGACTGCTGGTACGGTATAAAATTGCAACTTGACTCAATTTTCCTTCCCAAGCTTTTATTTTAGCTACTACAAAATCTGCTTCGTCTAATTCGCTGTAAGCTTTGTATATATAAACAGGTTCACCGGCTTTGCCTTCTGTCCACAAACGTTTGCCTAGACGTTGGCGATTATGATTAATTAAAGCGTTAGCAACCTCTAAAATTGTGCCTGTCGAACGGTAATTTTGTTCTAAACGGATTAATTTTGTATTTTCAAAATTTTGGCTGAAATTTTGAATATTTTCAACTTTTGCGCCACGCCATGAATAAATGCTTTGATCATCGTCACCTACCACAAAAAGTTTAGCCTGTTCCCCTGCAAGCAGCTTTAAAAACAGGTATTGAATTGTGTTGGTGTCTTGAAATTCGTCAACTAAAATATGTCGAAAACGCGCGTGGTAATGAGTCAAAAGCGATTCATTGTCCCGCAAAGTTTCATAGCTGCGTAGTAATAATTCAGCAAAGTCAACCGCGCCGGTGCGCTGACAATGTTCTTCATACATTTGGTAGATTTGCACCATTTGCTTGAGCCAAAAGTCGTTTTCTTCAATTAAAATATCATGCGGACGTATAGCTTTATCTTTTTGGCTATTAATAAAGCTTTGAGATTGCTTTGATGTCCAGACTTTTTCGTCCAATTGTAACGACTTAATAATACGTTTTAAGGTACGGTCTTGGTCTTCGCTGTCGAGAATTTGAAAGGTTTGTGGCAATTTTGCTTCTTGCCAATGCATTCGTAGCAAACGATGTGAAATACCATGAAAAGTACCTGCCCACATGCCTTGTGGTGATCTTCGCAACAGGGTTTCAATGCGATATTGCATTTCACGTGCAGCTTTATTGGTAAAGGTGACTGCAAGCAAGTTATAAGGGCGTGTTTGTTCAGTTTCTAACAAAAAGGCAATGCGGTGAACCAATACTCGCGTTTTACCACTACCTGCGCCTGCCAACACTAGCATATGTTCTGGAGAAGCACAAACTGCTTTGCGTTGAGTATCATTTAAACTGTCTAAAAGGTGGGATACATCCATAGAAATTAAATCACAACGTGAAGGGTTAAATATTTCTTGCATCCGTGCAAGGACTTTATTCGTACCATTTTACGTAAAAATGCGAGATAATGACAGAATATATTTGACTTTTGTAAAGTGACTAAGGAATAGGAATTAAATAACATCCATCAGTTTTCAATCAGACCTAGCAGGTTTTAAAAACCTGCCAGGTCTTGTTTCTGATTTTATTGAGTTCCTGTTCCTAAGTTCAATTTTTTAAATGTTTTATTTGATGTAAAAGGTTTGATGAATAATAATTTTGTATATCTAAGATAATTAATCCAAGGACACATTTGTGAGAAAGTATTTTACCTTCTTAATTTTATTTTTATACTTGAGCAATATTAGTGCTGAGGAAAATTTTTCACCTCCACAAGACCCTTTATATGCTAAACAATGGCATTTGATTCATTTATCTATCCCTGAACTTTGGCAAATGACTCAAGGTGAAAATGTTATTATTGCTTTATTGGATAGTGGTGTAGACCCAACTCACCCTGATCTGAAGGAAAATATTTTATTTGAGCAGGGTTATGATACTGGGGATAAAGATAATAAAGCCTATGATGAATTTGGACATGGTACCGCAATGGCAGGTTTAATTGCGGCAGTATGCAATAATGAAGAAGGTGGATGTGGCATTGCACCTAAGGCCAAAATTATCCCTTATAAACTGAACCCAAGGGGGGAGTATAGCTTTTCTTCAGAAAGCTTAGCTGAGGCTATTTACATGGCGGCTGACAGTCCTGCAAAAATTCTCTCCCTGAGTCTTGTGAATGAATTTTCATCCGAAGTGCAAGAAGCGTTATTGTACGCGAAACAAAAAAATAAAATCGTTGTAGCAGCTGTTGGCAATGAAGGGGAAAAACAAGTTGCTTACCCAGCTTATCTTTCGTGGATTATTTCTGTGGGTGCATTTGATAAAAATAGTCAACCTTTAGCGACAAGCAATTCTGGTACTGGACTTTTTCTTACCGCACCAGGTGAAGATTTATGGACAACGGATTTAGGGAAAGAATATACCCATTGGCATGGAGGAACTTCTGCTGCAACGGCTTTGGTCAGTGGAACCCTTGCCTTGCTAGCTAGCTTATATCCTGATGCAACCGCACTTGAACTCACAACATTACTGCTTAATCTTACTCAAGACGTTGATACGCCTGGTTTTGACAGTCTTAATGGCTTTGGTCAACTTAACATTAAAAAATTGTTAACCACAGTTAATTTGCCTCAAACAAATGAAGAACCAAACTTACTTTTTTCCGACATTCCTTTTGTTTTTGAATTTGGAGATAAATTAAATTTAGAATTAAATTTATTACAGGTAACAGGGTTAACAGGAGATTTATATTTACGCCTTAACTACCCAACTATCCAGGCTGGACAAAGGCGTAGTTTATATAAAGTATGGAATAGTCCTGACAATCAGTTTCCAATCTCTTATAATAGTAGTCTTGAGACACCTTATTTTTTCAACCAGGATATGGGTTTAAATTTATATGGGGATAAAAGTTCTTTGTTAGGAGAAGGGAACTTTACTGTTACCTTACCTGAAGGGGCTTATGAACTGTTAGCTTTATTAGATTTTACCAGTTCAACAATACATGCAAGACAAGTAATTTGGATTAAAAATTAAAAAAATGCCAAAAAAATGCATTAGGGACTTGCAATAGAACCTACTTATGTGCAATATTTATACTTAAGTATGGGGGAACATATAACATGTGTGTGGTATACAATACACCATCTGTGGTAGCTTTGATACAGTATGTGTGGTATATTTGACACTTGTTTCTGCTTCTCCGATTTAGTTCAGCGTGTTTAATTTTAAAACGCATGGCTAAATAACCCAATCTTAAACATAGTGGAGATTTAGTGAATGATGAACATTAAAAAAACAGCGCTTGCCTCAGCAATCGCCCTTGCCCTTGTCAGTAGCCAAACTTGGGCAGCAAGATGTGACGGTGGCGACGATGGGTGTAGTAATACATCTACGGTTAGTGGTCAATTTATTTTAGATAAGACAGTTGTAACTTCAGGCGGCAAAGTCAATCTAGCTATTTTAGGCTTGAATGACGTTGGTGAAGTTGATCGTGATGCTGAAGAATTTGGATCAACAATTTTTGCTCAAGTTACAACCTTAAAAGGTAACATTTCAGTAGGGGGTACCAGTGGTGCATCTCCCGCAGCAGGCGCTTTTGCAACAGATGTAAAATATGTCACTGTCAGCCAAGGTAATGGTCGCGTTTACATTGAATATCCAGTTGATGCAGAAGGCACTGATTCCGTTGAAGTATCTATCCACGAAAGATATGATAATCAACAAGGTGGTGTCACCACACGTAGAATTGCGTCTACAACTAAAACGGTGACTATCAAACCCGTTACTCCAAACATTACTATGTTAGACATTACAGGTTATGAAAAACCTGTTGCAGATGTCAAAGGTGGTAGTGATAGTGATACCGCAGGTGGTATTGATGGTGTGATGACGGCAGGTATTGGTGGTGGTCAAATTACGATTGTTGCTAAAAATGCCGCAGGGGACATTGAAAAGCCTGCTAAAGGTACTTTAACACTGACCTTGTCTAATGCAGCTAAAACCTATACTTTCACAGAAACGATGGCAAACGGTCAAGCCATTGCGACTTTACCTTCAGAGGTGACTGTTTCTGGCAAGTATCTCATGAAAGCTGAGCTAGAAGGCTTTGATGGTAGCAGTGTAGACCTGTACGATGATGATTCTTTGATGATTAACACCACTGGTACAGTTAAAAAACTGAAACTTTGGTCACAAAAAGGCGTTATCAGTATTGCAAAAGCAGGTGGCAATACAGGCGATCCAGTGAATGATTCTGAAACCGTGGTTAAAGTGACCATGTTAGACGAATACGGTAATGCCATTAGCGCTAACTCATCAACCCAAGCAGTAAAACTGAGTGATGCAAATCAATCTGTGGGTGATGGTGTTGTCACTTTCCCAGCGGGCCAAAAAGAAATTTACGTTAAAGTCGGTGGTAATACCACAACTGACTATAATACTTTGGGTAAAGCTGTTGGTGCTAGAGTTGGTACAATTAAAGTCGGAACTACAAGCTTGACTGCTAAGATTGAAAATCAAAGCAGTATTTCACCTTCTGATCCTGTTGCCATTAAGGTCGTAGAAAAGCAATTACGTGGTGAAACCTATGCAGGCCCTGGTGCAAGCACCTTGGGTATTGGTGAAGCTGGTGGTAGCCCTGAATTAAATAAATACTTCAATGGTCCACGTAATGCAGGTGAAGAGTTCAAAGGTTTCTTAGTGGATGTCTACACAGGAGCACCTGGTAGCCAAGAATCAGCCTCTAAATCTGCAGCAACTAACATGGTGGTTAAACACTACGTCAACGGTAGCAGAACAGAAGAAGTTACTTTAGTTTTAGATCAAAACCATACCATCTTAGAAGCTGCGTTCAAAAAAGCGACAGGTTCTTTAACCATGGCTGCGAATGAATACTACATCATTGGCGATACGGGTGGTTTGTATGGTGAAGTTCTGATCGCTAATCAAGGCAATGATACCAATGGTGACATCGTTCCTGCTGCTGCTGATAAAGTAGAGTTAATCAACGGTCATAAAGAAATTATCACTGGCAAGAAATTCCATCCTGTTTTGAATGCCTCTAAAGATAAGTATAAAGTGATGATTCCAGAATCACGCTTGACTATGGTTGACAGTTATGGCAACGCTATTACTTCTGGTAATGCCGGCACTGCGACTGCAAGCTCTGCAAATGCCAGTATTGTTGCAGAAATGGATATGTCTGGTTTAGCTAGCAATAGCAAAATCGTACCAGGTGAACAAGGTAGCGACTCATGGGTAGCTTACTACAATGCCTCTGGTCCAGATGTTTTCTCTGGCAATGATATTGTAACTTTGGGTTCAACTAAACCGTTAGTGGGCACCAATAACTTAGAAGTTGTGGTACCTAAATTACCTATACTTGATAATATTGTAGCGAATATTGAGAAGACCGACATTCCTGTCAACGGCACCGTAGCATTGACCATTGAAACAGTGGATCAAAACGGTGACCTTTACAATGATCCTAAGAGTGTGTCTCAAGGGGTCAATGTCAACATCGACAAGAAAGCGCCTGCCAGTGGTCAACCTGAAGTTCAACCTCGTTTGGTAGATAACACCACCAACAGTGAAATTCCTTCAGGTGGTAACTTGAAGTTTGATATTGATCAAGTTGGCCGTAAAGTGATTCGCGTTGAAGCAGGTGCCAACTTGGGTACATTTACTTTAAACTTCAGCAATGCTGATGGTAATATTACAGCAAGCAAAACCTTTAACGTCACCAGAGAAGCAGCTGCTGATGAATGTGGTCCTAACGCTTTACATGCTTGTTTAACGGCAGAAGAATGTTCTGCTGCTGGTGGTGAATTCAAAGATGGCGCTTGTGTTGCAATTAGTTTACCTGGATTGGCAGGAACTACTGGCAAAGCAAAAGCTTCTCAAATGGACAACCAAGGCACTGTCACTGAAATAGAAGGTGTTGAATTCTCCGGTGGTATTTCCGTTGATGATGGCGCTTACAAGCTAACTGCTAAAGATGTTAGCGTGAAAGACAACAAAGTGAAGGTTGTGGGTCGTTTGAAAGTACCTGCTGAACATCAAGGTCAAAAAGTGGATATTCTTGCCGTTGGCCTTATTAAAGGCGAAGATCCAAATGTTGGCTGGTGGATGAAAGCTGGCAATGCTGTTAAACGCTGGGATGAAGATCCTGCTAACTTGGAAGCACTTGAAGAAGTAAAAGCCTTACCTGAAGAGTACACCTACACTATGTACGAAGGTAACTTTGTGGCACCTACGGTAGAAGGTTTAGATATCTACACCGGTTATCGTTTAGGTGATGGTTCAGTTATTTTTACAATGGTCACCATTAATGTGATGATTGTTGAATAATCTGTAAGTGAGTTTTTGCTCATAGTTGGTAAGAACACGCTGTTGACTTTAGTTGACAGCGTGTTTTGCTTTTGGAAAAACTGAAAAAACCTTAGGAATAAAACTCCCATGAATAACAAAAGAATTCAACGTTTAATCTTTATCTCATCAATGTTATTTTGTCCTTTTTTTGTTCAGGCAAATACCACTTATTCAACAGGACCTTACCAAAATCGACAATATGATGAAAAAACACTTTCTATTCCAGATGCAGAAGCTATAGAAATTACTATTTTTGGAGAAACAGAAAAGGACTATGATTTTATTATTATTTATAATGACAAATCTGAAGAGATTGAACGTTTCACAGGTACCTTGAGGGAAAAATTGATTATTAAGGGAAATCAAATTGACGTTGTTTTTAAGGCGGATAACCGAACCACAAAATCTGGTGTGACTGTAGAAATTGTGGCTTCCAGTTTATTAAATTTTATTAAATCTGAGTTTGTCAGCACAACAGATGTGATTTTAACTCATGGCTCTGAGGAAGCTTATCAAGCGATTCGCCAACATATTGTTAACTTAAGAAAACTACATAGTACTTTTATTGATATAGATGAAACCAAAATAGATGCGGCTTTAAAAAAACTCATTCCAGAATTATTTGATACAGCTCAAACTTATAAAAGCCTTTCTACTAAACAAGATGAAATTATTGCTGAATATCAAATACAATTAGACAAAATTGCCATTTTACAAGATGATACTTTAAATCATATTGAGTTTATTAAACAAAGGCAAGGTAAGAGGCAACAAGTCTTAGAAGGTGAAAAAAGCCAATTAACGCTCAGCGATAATACTGCCAATAATAGGCAAAGATCACAAATTTTGGTTAACGCTTATTCCAAAATGTTGGCCAGTATTGGAAAAGAACTTGATTTGTGGAATAATTTTTACCGTACTCAAGGGTTGCTTGAAGCAAAGCTCATTGAATATGTTGAAAAAATAAAAATTTTACTGTTTTTTTTACAAACTAATGCCGAACTTTATGAACGATTTGCACAACTTGCAACGATTAGCACTAACGAGGTATTAGCACTCAATGATTTAACAGACATTTCCCAACTTGCCAATATTATGCATGAAATAGAAATCATTGAAGCAGATATTCAAAAATATATGAAAACTTTAGGCATTACACAGCTTTGAAATAGTTTTTTTGGAGATTAATATCAGGGCAAACGCATTAAATCAAAAAAGTTGTTTAATTTCAAAACATTAAGATATAAAATTTACGTGTATTCTTAATTTCTTGATTTTAAATGAACTATTTATTTTAATGCGTTTCCTCTGGGATTAATAGACCTCTTGCGAAATAAGTTGTTAACAAGCTTAAATAATTAGTTTATTATATATAGCAGCAATAAGGTTAAACCGTAGAGCAAAATGCTTACGACGA
>JADGDF010000277.1 GCA_016745055.1 Thiotrichaceae bacterium
GATGTGTTAGTGGGTTTAGAACCCCCGTTTAATTTTGTGATTGAGTCGACCTCAACTTATCATTTTCCGTTTATCCGCCATTTTTCTAGTCGAATGCGGGCAGAAAGGATTTTATATAGCTAAGAATTAGTTTGTTATTTTTTAAACAAAAAAGTCACACTATTTTTGAATAGTGAAGTGTTTTTTTGTCTTAATTTTTCTAAAACCCCTTCCTTATCTCTATCAGTTTATAGGTTTACTAAATAACTGATACATGTTTTTTTGCTTTTTACCTCTAGTTCTTCATTAATTTTCCCTTGACAATATATTGTAGTTTGTGATAGGTTACTTTTACTATCAAACTATTAGCGGTTCCGCACCCGTCAGACCTTGCGGTTTTTTTGTGCCTATATGGCGGGATGAGAGAGGGAAATACTCAATACCCTCCGTCGTCTAATAGCGATAGTTGAGTCCCGCCGCCCTCATTTTGGTGGCATCTACTAAACTATTAGGGGAATTGGTTATGACCAAAACCACTCCAAATCACATATCAAAATTGAGTTACTCTACCGAATTTTTCCTTCTGGAAGATGCTGTTGAAAATCTCTCAGAAAAGATTGCCGCTTTGTTGCCTATTTTTGATGGTAGTATTGATTCCTTTGCACCTGATAATGCAAACCAACCTGGTATTTATGGTGTTCGGCTCTTTCTGTACGATTTAGAGGCACATGCTAAACTTGTTAAGACGGAAATCTTAAATCGGAGGGCAGCCAAATGATAGTCTCTCCCAAACGATTGCCCGAAGTAGTGATTGAGCAAGCTGAACAATTAGGTTTTTGCTTGGATAAAACAGAAGCCCATTTTTTATTGCAACGCATTTTTGGATTTATTGCAAATGAAGTTAAGAAAGGTAACACTGTTGATATCTCTGGATTTGGTAGATTTTTAGTATGCTTGCGTTCCCAAGGAGAACGAAAGTTTAAAACGGCTTACTTCAAACCAGCAAAGGGTTTTAGCAAAGTAATTCACGAGGAATTTAACGAAAATTGAAGCCGGTACTTACGAGCTACCTCATCGTCTATCACCTGCCTTTCAATTTAGCAGTCGGATGAGGCGCAAATTAACAAAACCCATCTACTAGACATTAAAAAAGCCCCTTGCGGGGCTATTTTTTACTCTCCTTTCTCTCTCGTTTCACATTGGTCATCAGTCACACAGTCTTTTCTGATGCATATCTTTTCGGCGATGTGGCAAACAAAATCTTTCGTAACACGACCATATTTGATTAAAAGTTCAAGCCAGGAGAGTTTTTCTTGAACATCCATGTTCATTTCTCCTTTACAACAACTATCTAAAAAGTATAGCAAAAAACATTCCGGAATCAAGTTTGAGTGGCAACTTCCCCGCTCATCGTCTCCTGACGACACTCATCACAACAATATTTCTGCCACTTAGTTTCCTTATCAAACGTCTTACCACAATTTTTACACTCACCTTTGCCTACTTTTTTTTTAGTCTCACCATTAATAGACATATGCGTCACCTTCAAAATACCCTGTAAATTCAACACCACCAAAATCACCAACACACCAAACACACTCATAATAATCTCAGGTTCCACGGTAAATCCGGTAAAACTCGTCAAACTCGACATGCGATGAAACACCACGGGGAAAATCTCTTGGGAACTCGAACCACTTTCCTGTTGAGCCAAAATCAACGCCTGTTCCGCCTCACTTAACTGACGTTTCAACCCATCCACCTGCACTTTTTGACTCGCTGTCATTTCCAACGACTTAATATCCTGTGCCAAACTACCCACTTGCCCATTTTTAGGCATTTGCGCACAGATTTTACTCGCCGCCGTACGCATCAAGCCATATTGACTACGCTTTGGTTCACATCGCTCATCCATAATTTGCGAATACGTTAAACCATTTGTGTGGATTTTACTCCAAAACGCCTTAATCTGACTCGCCTGCGCACTAATTAAACGATTCAAATCATTAGAAAGCTGCTCCTTTTGACCAATCGCACTCATCACCGCACTTTCGTCATAACCACTCAACACTGAGTCTAATCGTGCTTTAACCTCATCATAACGTACCTGTGCCAAGCGCACGCCCGCACTTTGCGCAATACGTTGCTGCTTAAATTCCTCAAGCGCATCGGAATACAACGAAAACAAAGAAATCCCAGTAACAACAATCGTAATCCAATAATACAAACGAATACGACTAGCCAACTTCTCATTACCATCTTCCACAGCCACCAACTCTGCTTGCGCTAAAAACGGTCTGGCATACACCATCACCAGCGCCCACACCACAAAAAACCCTTTGATGAGAGGATTCACACCAAACGCGGCCCACGCGACCGCCTCAGAGACAGACACCATTAAATTAACAAGATTTTGGAAATTAAATACTTCGTAAGATTTACGAACAATTGAAGACATCAGCATTCTCCGACAGTTAAAGAGGAAAATGCCCTAAATAAAAGGCGTCAGGTGCTGAAAAGTCGTAAAGAATCGACCGAACTTATTCCCATAAAGGTGTTGTATTCGTTCACACCCGACATCGGAAAATATGAAGTATTATTGAGAGTTATCACAGTTGACGGATGCGATAGCCGCTATTTACAGTGTTTCTAGCACTTGAGGGGGAGTTTATATTAACGACAGGGAAAATGCAATGTGCAGGAATTTCATCCCCGGTTTGTGTCACGCGCGCGGGTCATGGGTA
>JADGDF010000278.1 GCA_016745055.1 Thiotrichaceae bacterium
AAATAAGACCAACGTCCGATAGTGGCGTTAAACGGATAGTTTCTAATTCGGCAAATTGGCTAGCAACAAGGCTGACAGGATGCGGAATTATAATAACCAGTAAGTTGATATTTAAGTGTATAGGTACCAGGATCGATTCCACTGAAAGTATAAGTACCACCGCTTTCTGTTAAGGTTTGAATTGCATCTGCTGCTTCTAACAGTACTGTGACCTTTGCTAAAGGAAAACCTGTATCATCGTCGAGAACCTGGCCAGTAAGAGTTCCTTTATTTAGATCTGTTGGAAATTGAAGATGTTGAACATAATTCAAAGCACGTAAAGCTAAGGCCGTGATATAAACATCATTATCCCATAAACCGTTTATGTTTTGATGAGAACGTAAGGTTTGTGCAGCAGGTTTATAGAGGCTAGTGTCAGCAGTAGTTGAGGCAACGGATAGAAGAATTAGCGCCAATTCCCAATCAGTGATACTTTGAGCTTGGTTTATTTGACTTAACAGGTATTGATTTGATTTTTCAACTAAATTAGCCACTTGTACTTTGGACAAAAAACGTTGCAAAGCAATAGCAGCTAACGCAGTCACATAAATAGAATTTTCATTGGCTGAATTTAAGATAAAACTACCATCAAGATTCTGTCGATTAGCTAAAAAAATAAGGGCTTGTTCAATTTGCTCATCTTTACTGGCTTCTGTAATAGCTAATGCTTCGAGAGCAAAGGCTGTATTCAGTATGGTGCCATCAAAACTAGCTGTTTCTCCGAAACCACCATCCAAGCTTTGAAAAGTTAAAAGTTCATTGATAAGCACTGAAACATCTTCGCCTTTTTCAGCAGTAGCAATAAGGTGACGAGATACATTTTCTGTATTACGGTAATTTTCAGCCTTCAGAGTTTGATGCCCTAGGGCCACCACGTTAGGAAACGTTGTGTTTTCATCAAAAATGTGAATGGTACGTAATGTTTCAGCTGTTGCTTGAAAAGAAATTGCCACATCATTAGGATGTGGAAATGCCATCAGTGTGAGCTTGGTTAGCAAGCCAATAAAGCCCGCTATTAGCGTAAGCAGGGAACGATAGCCAAAAAAAACATAACATTACAAACTGCAGTGGATAATTTATGACTAAGAATGGCAGACGTTTACGCATATGTTAGCTCCTTAATATCAGTTGAAAAAAACAGTGAGCATAATTTTGCCAAAAGATTTAATTAGGTAATTTTAACTTAAAAATTATAGCAGATAATTTTTTATTATTGAAGATTTTTATGGTCATTTTTGAGCATTCACATTGAGCTTATCGTAAGTGATAACATTTGCTGAAGTGATTTAGTAAATTCTTGTGTGGGAGCAAGCTTGCAACCTGTTTCCAAACGTTTAACAGTACCATGACCTTTGCTAAAGGAAAACCTGTTTTGAAAAATCAATACAGGCGATTTTCCCAGGGATTTACCCGATAGGCTAGATATTTAGGACAATATGATTTATTGACTTAAAAGTATTTTCTTGAACACTATTCACTAGGTGATGTTTGATGAATTGCTCTTGGCATCGCCACTATTAGTCAAACTAACAGCGAGTCATTGACTTTATAGATACCTTTGCTTTATAACCCTGAGCCACGAGACAACTAAATTTAAGGTTTACGTAAATTACTTTCCGCTTCAGACAAATGTTTAAAATTTAAAATGAATTCTGTGTAAATGTGATGTGTGTGGTAATTTTTTATCATGTTGCAGACGTCCTGTCACAATACCAAGGAAAATACCTAATTTTTTTGCAAAGGTATTAATTGAAGTCGACGTAAAAATACTAGCATCTACAAATGACTTGTACTCAGCTTCAGGAATTAAACAGTTTTTTGCAAACTCATTGGCTTCTAACTCCTGTTGAATGTACTGGGTATTTTCAGAACCGTTTTCTAAAAAGGTAATTCGTTTGTCATGGAGAAGGATATGTCCAATTTCATGTAAAAGGCTAAACCAAAAAATGTCAGACCAGCTATCTTTCAATGACATCATCACAACCGCCTTTTTTCCTTGCCAAAAAGTAGCGCCGGTAGTATACGTTTTAGAAAAATGAGGTATTACAATTAAAGCCACTCCACAATTTGAGAATAACGTACTTAATTTTTCTAATAAAGGCTCAAGCCTAGTTTCAAAGGTTAATTCTCTAATTTTTGGTAGTGCTGCTCGCAAAGCTTTTTTATTATCACAAATAGACACTTCTCCTTCTCTTTGGGAAGCCAAAATATGACTTGCCCTTAACCATGCAGCTAATGACTCATGTGATAGACTGTTTTTTTCATTTTGTCTAAATGCAGGACTGTATTGCTTAACAGAAGTAATGTCAAAAAGTGAAGAAACACCAAAGAATTTTCTAAGCTCTTGAATTTTTTCTACTTTTTTTCTTGTTTTAGAGACAAAACCAAGTCTAGCAATTTCAGAGTAGGGAAATTTTGAAGATAAGTCTATTTCATCTTCTGCCTTTTTCTTATCTGCATTCTTTGCTATAACCAAGCGATACCCTGCTTCAAGGTTATTCCAAAAATAGGCAGGTACGCCAATCACTTGCTCTAATTGCAATGCAGTTTCTGACGTAATTGCTTTTTCACCTTTGATTATTTCATTAGAGTTGTATCACGGAATTTAAGATGGTATTTTGCGAAAAGGAGGATATAAGAAAGAACAAGTTTTGTAAACTTAGGAGAACGAGTATGAAAATG
>JADGDF010000137.1 GCA_016745055.1 Thiotrichaceae bacterium
GCATTTTCATACTCGTTCTCCTAAGTTTACAAAACTTGTTCTTTCTTATATCCTCCTTTTCGCAAAATACCATCTTAAATTCCGTGATACAACTCTAAAATTATCAACCACAATCCGTTGCACAAAAACAAAGGCGTACTCAAACTCAACGACCTCGCTCACATTCTTAAAGCAGAAGACTATCCCGAATCAAAACATCTGTTTTTAATCGACATGATGAAAAAGTTTGAATTATGCTTTGAATTTACAGATAACAATCCACCAACCTACCTGGTGCCTGAACTTTTACCCAAAGCTGAACCCAAATTGAATTGGAATGATAAAACCAGTCTTGCTTTTCAATTTCACTACGATGTATTGCCTCACAGCATCATGTCGCGTTTTATTGTCAAAATGCAGCAAAACATTTACAAAAAGACCTATTGGCATACGGGCGTGATGCTGGAATATGGCAAAAACAAAGCGCTGATCAAAGCTGACATAGAAGATAAAAAAATGCTGATTTGGGTGGACGGTCATGAACCGACTCGCCGAAGTTTTTTAAGCATTATTCGCCATACTTTCCAACTGTTACACGAACATTTACCCAAAATCAATCCCAAAGAAAAAGTCCCCTACAAATCAGAAATTCTTGATTATGAAGATTTAATCATTTGTGAAGAAATAGGCGAAGAAACTTTTCTAATCCCAAAACTAAAAGAAAGAGTCAATATCAAACAACTGCTGGACGGGATTGAAGAAAAGCGTGAGCACCGTGAATACCATGAAAGACCGATTCCAGTCACGGTCCAACCAAATCCTACCGAGCAACATGCGCAAACTAAAATGAATCGTTGGATGATTGCAGGCGTTATTGCTGCTATTCTCGCAGCCTTGTTTGCCTTATTGGCATTGTTTTAAGATAAAAGCCTTAAAGAAGCTACTAAGGAACAGGAACTAAATAAAACCTAAAACAAGACCTGGCAGGTTTTTAAAACCTGCCAGGTCTGATTGAAAACTTGTGGAAGTTATTTAATTTCTATTCCCTAACAACTGGCCATGCGATAGCCCTGTGAATAATTCTGTGAATTCTGATTCTAATATTGACTTCTGTTAAACTATTCTGTACTCAAGGATAAAAAATTACCTTAATTAAAATAATTAAATCTCTAGGCGGATACCCATGACTATCGAAGAATATCCTGTTGATTTATCAATTATTGTTGTTGCGTGTAATGCAAATGCATTGATGAACGAGTGTTTAACCGCAGTACAAAATTCTCAAGATACGCTTCGCAAAGAGGTGGTTTATGTGGATAACGGTTCGACAGATGGTTCTGTTGGCATGATTCGAGAAAAATTTCCTGAGACTATAATCATTGAAAGTCCAACAAATTTAGGGTTTATCCGAGCCAATAATCTTGCTTATCCACAGACTCGTGGCAAATATATTTTGATGCTAAATTCAGACGCTTTTGTCGGACCAAACTCCTTCCAAATTTGTTTTGATTTTATTGAAAACAATCCAACTTGTGGCGCAATGGGATGTCATCTCATTAATCGCGAAGGTTCTATGCAGCCTTCAGCTCGTCGTTTTCCAACACCTTGGAACTTGTTTTTAACCAAAATGGGTTGGGTAAACAATCATATCAGCTGGTTGAAAGGTGTTGATGATTTAGAACGCGATCATCAGCAAATTTTCACCTGTGATTGGGTACCTGGTTGTTATTTATGGACGCGCAAAAAAATTACTGATCCTCTATTTGAAGAATCTGGTTTTTTCCTGCGTGAAGATTTTTTCATGTATTTTGATGACTCAGATTTGTGTTTACGCATTAAACGTAAAGGCTGGAAAGTCTACTATCATCCCACAGATGTGATTCACTTAGGTGGAGCAAATAGTGCACAACTCACTGAAATTACTGAAAAAGGCAAACTCATTGAAAAGTATAATTTAGAAAGCGAATACATTTATTTCAGAAAAAATTACAATATTTTTTACGTATTGACTAATTACTTTCTAACTGTGTTATATGCTGTTCTACGTGCGACCAAGAATTTGTTAAAACGTGATTTTGCCATGACAAAAAAAATGCTACACCGAATTGGCACAGTAACAACCATTTTGTTTAAAACCCGTTTTGGTAGTCGTTCTATCCACTAATCATTGCCAAGTATTAGAACGTAAATTATTTAACATTTGAAGAATAACTGTGTTAGGATCATTAGAATTATCCTAGTCATTTTATCAACTTATTTGACCATGACACAAGAATACTACTATGATGTTTTAATTCTCGGTACTGGCGCAGCAGGACTTACACTTGCCCTTTCATTAGCAGACCACGCAAAAATTGCACTGTGCTCAAAGGCTGAAATTAATTCAGGCAGTACCCAATATGCGCAAGGTGGTATTTCAGCCGTTTTGGACGACCAAGAAGATTCTATTGCTTCTCATGTAGAAGATACCTTGGTTGCGGGAGCTGGATTGTGTAATCCTGAAATTGTGAATTTTACGGTTGCAAATGGACCTGAACGTATTCATTGGCTAATTCAACAAGGTGTTCCATTCACCGAATATCCAAATTCTAAAGGTTATTTTCATTACCATTTAACGCGAGAAGGTGGACATAGTCACCGTCGTGTGATTCATGCCGAGGATGCAACAGGCAAAGCAATCAGCGACACGTTAAGTGCCAAAGTCAGACAAAAAGCCAATATTGATTTATTTGAAAGACATATTACGGTTGATCTCATTACTGGCCAAAAATTAGGTTTGGAAACTAATCGCTGTTTAGGCGCTTATATTCTTAATCGCGATACGTCAAAAGTATTAACCTTCCGGGCGCGTTTCGTCATTTTAGCCACTGGTGGTGCAGGTAAAGTTTATCTGTACACCAGTAATCCTGATGTGGCAACCGGTGATGGTATTGCAACTGCTTGGCGAGCAGGCTGCCGAATCGCCAATATGGAATTTATTCAATTTCATCCAACGTGTTTATTTCACCCTAATGAAAAATCATTTCTAGTCAGTGAGGCTGTACGGGGCGAAGGGGGGAAATTACTGCTACCAGATGGCCAGCCATTTATGGAACGTTTTGATCCGCGAGCTGAATTGGCACCAAGAGATGTAGTTGCACGTGCTATTGACCATGAAATGAAGCGTTTGGGTGGAGAATACGTATTATTAGACATTAGCCATAAACCTAATACTTTTATCATTGAACATTTCCCCAATATTTATCAGCGTTGTCTAGAGTTGGGTTATGATATTACTCAACAACCTATTCCCGTTGTACCCGCAGCTCACTATACCTGTGGTGGTGTAGTAACTAACAAACAAGGGTGTACCGATATTCCTGGTTTATATGCGGTAGGTGAAGTTGCCTTTACGGGTTTACACGGGGCTAATCGTATGGCCAGCAATTCTTTACTTGAGTGTTTGGTATTTGCCCACGCTGCTGGACAAGAAATTTTAAAACATTTGAATGATATTCCACCTCCTCCTTTAATTCCAGAGTGGGATGAAAGTCGTGTCACTAACTCTGATGAAGAAGTGGTAGTTGCTCATAATTGGGAAGAATTAAGGCGATTCATGTGGGATTATGTGGGCATTGTTCGCACCACTAAACGTTTGCAACGAGCCAAACGACGAGTGGATATGTTGCAAAGTGAAATCCATGAGTATTATAGCAATTTCCGTGTTACGAATGATTTAATCGAATTACGCAATTTAACATTGGTCGCTGATCTGATTATTCGTTCTGCTTTGCAGAGAAAAGAAAGTCGAGGGTTACATTATACTTTAGATTATCCTAATCAAGATTCGGTCATCCAAAACACAGTGCTGACGCCACCAGCCGTTGAGGACTAAATATTGCCTCGCCACCACACTCGGGTGTCTCGCAGAGATTTCGTGACGTTCACGGGACGTCCTATCCCTTAAAGCGAATCTCAGCGTAGTTTGACTACCCCAACCCATCCGGTTTTCATACAAACAACTGGCGTACTTCGTTACACTCCACACTCCGTTCATCCGAGTCCACCATGACTTGACGCTGGGGGAAAGTCCAAATATCCCGAAAAATGCACAGAAGGACTATCGCCCTCCTATCCTATTTTCCAGTATTTTTGAGCGCCCAGTTAGTCACAGACTACTCGCGGCCATGCCTCGCAGCGCTCGTTGTTCTATTCCCAAAAACCGTCAATTAATCACTGGCAAGCCTTAGCTGGCCAAGCAATTCCCTCTATATCATTATAGGGTGTAAGGATGGAAAGCACTTCATCTTGTGCATTCAATTGACAATTCTCTACATCCAACACACCTACACTTAAGATATTTTTAGCACCATGAAAACCAAATAGTAAATCGTTATTTGGCAGTGTTTCTAGTGCTTCAATTTCAGGCAAGGACTGGGTCATACCGTGACAGATAGTATTTACACCCGTTTCAAAGTGATACGCCCATAATATGGAAAGCTTATCAGCTTTACCATCAGGATGATGGCTTCCATTTCTACTTTCTGTGGCATATATAATAGTGCCTGCCGTATTCCAAGTAATATCCTCAATTTCAAATTGTGGATTAGCCCTTATAACGATTTCAGCTTGACCAGTGTTGACGTCAATGGAAAGTAATCCACAGTCTTGTGCCCATCCCCATAATGAACCGTCTGGACGGAAAGAAAGTGCGTCAACTTCATCGCAACCCGTTGGGCCAATACTTATTAATGTGCCATTGGATTTATCGACTTTGTAGAGATATCCTTTATGTTTGGTATCGTCACCTGACGCAGCATAAAGTTCATCAGTTTGTGGATGAGCGTCTAACGCTTCAATATCATAGCGTTTGTATAATTTACCCAGTGGATTAACTTCCAATGTTTCTGGGTTAACCGTGAAAAGCTGGGAGTTATTTAACCCTTTGTCATGTACGCCATAAACTAAACATTCATTTGGTTCTTCAATAATAATGCCATCTTCCGGGCAAGGATAAGATACAGGCGTTTGGCTTCCCCAACCGAATGCATTAAAAGTTAGCCAGTCAGCCATAGCAGGAGAAGCTGTTAAATGATTATTGTCTACATAAAACAGTAGACTCAAATTAAGGAATGAAAGTGGTAACTCTCCACATAGTTTGTTGTTAGATATTTCAAACGTGACGAATTTATCACTTAGGTTTCCCAACGATTCGGGAATACGACCACTCAATTGGTTATCCCCTACCATGAGCATCTCTAGCTTACTCAGGTTACCCAATGACTCTGGAATAAGGCCACTGAGTTGGTTGTCTGACAACCAAATAAACAGTAAATTTCTCGCATTTCCTAATGATTCTGGGATAGACCCACTCAACTGATTATAAGCTACTATGAGGGACTGTAAATTGTTTAAATTACCCAACGAGTCTGGAATGGAACCAGTCAATTGGTTACTGGATAAGCTAATGTCCTGTAAGTTATTCAAGTTCCCTAACCAGTCGGGAATGGCACCACTTAATTGATTACTACTTAAGTGAAGGACTTGTAAATTACTCAAGTTTTGGAATGAATCAGGGATTGAGCCACTTAATTGGCTGTTAGATAAGTAAAGCTTCCGTAAATGGCCCAAATTTCCCAATGAATCAGGGATAGTGCCACTCACGCTATTTATTTCATGCAGAAAAATCTCCGTTACATGTCCACTGTCACAGCCTATGCCATACCAACTACAAGGTGTATTTGTTACATTCCAGTCTGTGGTATATTGCCAAGAACCATTCCTGTAGCCTCTACGGTACTCCCAATTTTCACCATCCGTCTTGTTGTATAAATCAATAAGCGCGTTACATTCGACTTCATCAATTTCAGTTTGAACAGCGCAATCAGTGGCTGCTTGTGCGAGTGAAAACCAACTTATGAGTACGGCTAATCCAATAAGTGGAGTAAAACGCCGTAAGTAATGTATGTTTAACATGATGGTTGCCTCTTTATAGTCTAATCATGTGGAACAATTATAGGGGTTTTGTCCCATGAGTCGGTAGTTTAACTATAAATATTTAGTGACATTTACGTCTATGGGTGAACGGAGCCTCCACTTAAAAATACAGATACTTCGCGTGGCTAATTTTTCTAATTTTGGAGTACCAAGCTAAGCACTCCTTGACCGCTTGGAGCATAAGACTAAGTAGCTTTGACCCGTTGTGAGTCATTGTTCAATACGTAAATTCTAACTATTTATAATTAACCTTCCTTATTTATAAAATTAGACTATATTTATTAAAAATGCAAAACACATTCTTTCCGTGGTCTCGCAGAGATTTCGTGACACTCACAGGACGTCCTATCCCTTTAGAGCTACTCACGTCAGCAAGACGAGTTGATTGATGATTGCCCTGACCCGTCTGTTCTCCATACGGGCGACTCTATACTTCGTTACCCGAGTCCTCCATGACTTGCTGGGATTATCCAAAAATGTCGAAAAACGCACAGAAGGACTATTGCTCTCCGGTCCTGTTTTTCTGTATTTTTGAACCCCAGCTAGTTGCTCACTACTCAACACTGGCTTCGCCTCTCCATATCTTGCAGTGGTTGAATTTCTTTGAAAATACTTGGATTTTTTTGGTGGCGTAATCACAGCTATGCCAAGGATTTTAATTCACTAGCTTACTCCAATTTCACCCCCAATTTCACTAAGAATACATCCTCCTTTAATCTATTTTTTCGTGCCGTTTATCTATTCTTTCAAGGTAGAATTTAGGGATATAAACTAAAATTTAAAGCACTGGGCTAACCAATTAATTATAGTGATTGGAGGTATAAAGAGGAAACGTTCCACCGCTATATTTTTGAAGAAAATTAGTTTACCATTATCTTACCTTATAGAAATGAAAATTAAGTGAGTGCATTTAAAAACTTACTTTTTTCATTAATAATTTTTGATTGCACCAAGGCTTTTTAACTGGCGAATTAATGGGGTTTTTCTTTATATCCCATAGACTGCATCTTAAGCCTTTCCACAAGGAACATATCATGAAAAAAAGACCACTAAGCATTGCAATTCATGCTGCATTATTTAGTCTTGTATTGGGGGATATTTCGCCTGCAATTGCAGATATCCAAGTCGATGAAATGGGTAATCCTACCACTACTAGCCCTGTTATGATTGATGATATGGGCAACTCTGGCACAGGATGGTCTACTAACATTGATGACATTGATTTTACTAAGTTTACACCAACCAGTTTAAGTAGCTTACCCGCAAGTCTTATGCAACAAATAACTGCTGAAAAACTTGCACAAATTCCTCCTGAAGCCATCAGTGGCTTTACTTATGAACAAATCGCTGAACTTCCACCTGAAGCCGCAGCCGGTTTTACCAAAGCGCAAATCGAAAATCTCCCACCGGCTGCACTCAATGCTTTAACTAAGGAACATGTTAGTTACTTAACTAAAGAGGCTGTTTCAGGTTTTCACAAAGATCAGTTGCGTTATCTGACAGCGGATGCCTTTTCTGGCTTAACAGCAGAGAACTTTGGTGGTTTGTCTTATAAGATTTTATTTATCATTGGGATTGATATCCTAAGCCTCCTCCCCGAAGATGTGGTTGAAGAAATTCCGGTTGAAGATATGTGGTGGATCAGCAAGGTAAATATCACCTATTTGCTAAATTTACCTGACTTTATCTTGGCTAAATTACCAGATATTACCAAAACCCGTATTTTCTTTAGTTTTGATGTAAAACGTTATCGTGGTCACTTTGAAAAGAAATATGGCAAAAAATTTGCCAAAGAGTTAGAAAAGTTCTATAAACGCTACTTGCCTAAAGGCTGGAAAGTTAAAATCAAGTACAAACACGGCAAGTACTACATCAAATTTAAGAACAAAGCACCTAAACACGATTTACGTTTGCATTGGTTTAAATTCATGAACATCAAATTTATCTCTGGGGTTGATCTTGAACCTGAAGATGATGAAACAAATGATGATACCCTAAACTTGATCAATGCCCTACCAACCATAGGTTTAGGCGAACTGGATGAAGAACAATCTGAATACGTACCTCCAGAAACTATTACTAATTTACCAGATGACACTAAAGCAGAAATTCTGGTATCCAAGGATTTAGACACCACACCAAAGGAAGAAATTGAAAAATTCTTACCTCAAGGTTGGGAAATCATCGAAGAAGGTGGTAAATTACGTTTTAACATTAAAGTTGAAGTCATAAAATTACTTCCAGTGACATTCTGGCAGCGTTTAACGCCAATGTTCTTCCTGCGTTTGCAACCATCTGTTTTAACTCAAATTGATCCAATCCAATTAGCGGCTGTTCCCCCTGAAATCATCGCTGAACTTCCAGAAGAGTCTCTGGAACAATTGCCTGAAGAAACAGTCAAAGCCTTGCCCAATAAAATCAAGATCAAAATTTATCTGAAGCTCAAAGTGATAACAGTGAAACACGATAAATTCTTACCTGATGGCTGGGAAAAGAATCCTGACACTGGCAAAATCAAATGTGATCCCAAAACGCTGACCAAAGAAGATTTGGAGTTAATCACACCTGAAAAAGTAGATATGTTGGACGATTCCGTGGTTGATGGATTGACAGGTGAACAGATTAATAGTTTACCGCCAGAAACGGTAATTAAACTACCTCCAGAAAAAGCCGCAGCTTCAGCCAATAGTTTGCCGACAGATATTCGCGCAAGAATTGTTTTATTTTTCTTAGAAAGAAGATTGCCAGTTGTCCAAATTCGTCCATTGCTACCCAGAGGCTGGGTCATTAATCCCGTTAATTTCAAGATCGAAATGTCTGTGGATGCAGCACGTTCATTACCGCGCAGCATATTTGCTTATTTGACTCCTATGCAAGTTGGACTTTTCTCTCAAGTGGTTGTCATGCAGTTTACAGCGCCACAAATTAGAATGCTTCCTCCTTCTGCCATGCCTGGATTTACACTTGAACAACTAGCCAGCATTTCTGGTGCAGCCATGGCAGGATTTAACCCAGAACAAATCACTGGTTTGAATCCACAAGCCGTAGGCGGTTTTGCTTCAATACAGCTACTAGGTTTAAATGCTGATGCACAGGCAGCTTTTACGCCAGAACAAAAGGAAAATTTAACCGATATTCCTGTAAATACCACGGGTGGATTGATGCAAAATCCGTCTACAGGAAACTGTGATGGCGTATGTACGGCGGCTAATGAAACCTTGATTGATCTTGTCGTTGAAGAAGATGCCAGTATTTCCAATGTCGTATTGGAAGGTAATGTTGATAATAAAGGATTGATTTCTCAAGCAACCGTTCAACCTGATGCCATTGTTAAGGGTGGCACGTTAAGTGGTACGATTGAAAACAAAGGACTAATTATTGATGTCACCTTCAAAGGTGCTTTGTTAATTGGCGGCCGACTGGGTGGTCATATTCAAAATACCAGTGAAGTAGGTGGCACTTTCCAAGATGTTAGTTTTGAACCCAATGCCCGTCTGACAGGTGGTGTTGTGATTGGTATCATTAAAGGCGATCCAACAGGTTTGGCCGTATTGGAAGATGTGGTAGTTAAATCTGGCTCCAAACTTGAGAATGTAATTTTAGGCTCAGGCGTTAGATTAGAAGACGGCGTTGAATTTAAAAACGTCACCTTTGTTGAAGGCTCAACAGACGAAAAAATAGATTTACCTAATGTCGAATTAGAAGTAGATGTTGAAATTATCGTCGAAGGGGCTGATTTAACTGAACCTACAGAAATTGGTGGTACGGAAGTTGAACCTGTGATTGATCAACTAGCCAAAGTCGAAGAAATTAAAGACTTTGGAATTGAACAAAAGAATGGTGTATTGCAGGTTAAAGGTGAGGGTGAATTTGAAGGCGTTGATTTAGCGCTCGTTGCAGATCCAGATAAAGTGATTGAAGCACCTGAAGGTGCAAAACCTGGTATCACAACTGATCCTGAAGGAAACTTTGTGATTACCACTGAAGCAGGGATTGAAACTACTTTATTCCCTGCACCTAAAGACCCAGTCATGTTATTTGACGCATTAGGGGCTGATCCTGCTAAAGATAAATTGGAAATCAAGCAACGCGGTGTGACTTTGTTACCAGTCCTAGGTAGAGGCATTGTGGCAGCAATCTTCAGCCCATTCATCGACATTGCGCCTATTGGTATGGAAGTTGGTATTAACTTTGAAGCAGACGATAGCGAAGGCTTTGTTGTCTATGAGGATGGTACGATGCAAATCATTCGTCCTGTGACTCAAGATATCCCAGGTCTATTGTTAGCAACCCCTATACTTGCCCAAACCCTACCTGCGTTAGTAGGTGTTGAATATGAGTTTATGGCCACGGGTGAAATCTTGTTTGACTATGAAGATTTGCGTATCAAAGCAAATCCAAGGTTTGACATTACCATTGAAGTCCCTAGACAGCAACCAGAGTTAAACATTATTGTTTGGGGTGAGTTGGTTGAATTCATTACCATTGAAGGCAAACGTCAGTTGATTGAAATAGAAATCGTCGGTCCTGCTAAAAGTTCCTCTGAAGCAAACAATGGTTAAACGATACTGACCCAATACTTTTTAGCCTTAAATAATGTTTTGGTGGGCAAATGATTTTTTGCCCACCTATTAACCTCTTCTTTATCCTTTCTTACAAAGCAAACCATATGTAGCACATAAAGGTTATGTTGGTCTTGCCTTCTTCCCCGAATTCATTCAATAATTGTTCAGTCAAGTAGAGTGAACAGCGTTTTTTTTGTTCACCAAAAATAATCCATGAGTATCATTTTATAAATGGTGAAATTTAATGTTGGGCAAATTAAAAAGATATTTGCTCACTATTGACTTCACTAACTTATGTAAGCATCTATGGATTACTTCTAGCTTTAATTTGAAGCTATTCTATTCTGTTTATGAAATGGTAAACTAATAATATTGACTTAGTACGGATTTTTGGTGATGCTGGCAAACCTATAGGCGGACAACTTTACCCAAAAGAAAAATGACTTTTCAACTATAAAACGTATGATTGGAACGTTGCTAACAATTATGAAAAGCCCAGATCACAGCTTATTAATTACTACGGAAGACATAATTCATACCGAAGCATGAATCATTGTTCCAACAAGTACTTGCTTAATAAAGACTATTTTGTCATCTGTTATCAGACTACCGAAGAATAGGAAAAAATTTATGAAATTTCATCATTATTTTTTGTCATCTTTCATTATTTCTACGCTTTTTATGAATACTGGAACTTCTTGGGCTTTTAATATTGAATGACGCTTGAGTTTTTCGTAGAATACGTCGCTTTCTTCGCCTGACATCTTTACTCTCCCTCTTTATTCTTTCTCCTTTAGCTTAGTTCTTTTTTCTCTCCTTCTCCACAAAACTGCACTTTTTCTCACACCCCATACAATTCAGTGCTTTTGTTGTTGATTGTATTACTAAATTGTTAAATCACTTTCCTATTAGCAAAATGAGTGAAAATGATTTATTACAAATATCCTACTCTGAAAACTGATAGTGAGCATATCTTGTTCCCAAACTGAGAAGCTGTAAAAATACTCATTTTTTTCGATTCTGATTTTTAAAATCAATAACTTATCCCAGAATGGCGGATGACGCTATCTCTTATCCGCCTTACGAGTTGATATTTTCTTTAAGCAGTTAATAATTTTAGTTCAATCAGTGTTGAGAAAAAGTTGTTTTTGATAGAAGCAAAAAAAACCTGGCAAGTCTAAGAGCTGCCAGGTTTTCATTTAAGTAAAATTACAAAATATCATTAAAAAAACATAACTAATTAGCTGCCTGTTCAGCAGCGACATCATTCCAAGAGGTTTCACCATCAGAGCAATCACCCGTGATGATCGTGGTTAACTTGATGCTTTTGTCC
>JADGDF010000279.1 GCA_016745055.1 Thiotrichaceae bacterium
GGTAGTTTTGAAGTATACCGCAAAGAAGATGATGACTTTATTGGCTTCGTGTTTGGTTATAAAAGTCCTATTGATGGGGTAAGCAGCAGTGAGTCAGAATCCACTTTTTTACTTTTTGATTGGAAACGATTAGATCAGGCCCAAAAAATAACCACAGGTAAAGCAGGTTACAACCTTAGTCAAATCGATCAACTTGGTACTTTTGATAATCGGTGCTTTTGGGGACGTGAAAATAAACCGCCTCACTGCAATGTGTTAGCCTCTGATTATGGTACTAATAAAGGTTGGGAGTTTGGAACTAAATATTGGTTTGAACTTAATTATCGCACTGACCGCATTATCATCAAAGTAGGCGAAGCCCCAAATAGTCTCCAAACTATCTTTGATGTTAACGGAAATTTTGAGCCAGGCCGGTTTGGGTTTTACAACTTTTCTCAACCCTATGTGCGTTACGGAGACTTCACCTTTCAAGGCGATCCACCTGTTGCTAAAAAGGATACGTATGGTATTGAATCAGGTAAGGACTTAAATGTCATTGCTGCGAAAGGTGTATTAGCCAATGACAGTACGGCAACGCTGAATAAATTAACCGTAGAGCTAGGCAAAACAACTAATCATGGTACTTTGTCATTAAAACCAGACGGTTCGTTTACTTACACCCCAAACTTTAGATTCTACGGTTTTGATAGCTTTACATACCGTATTTTTGATGGAGGTCAGTATTCCAATTATGCAACAGTGACTATCGAAGAACCTGCTGCATGTGCCACAACAAATGTGGCATCCATCCTTTCTGTGGATAATTTATATAAGCTGTATCACGGCAATTCAGAACAGGTTCACTACGTTGAACAAGGTGGTTTAGGAAAATTTGGAGAAACTAGCTTTTCCCCCAATAATGACGATTATATTTATGTTGTAGCGTGGAGTGATCATAAAGTTGCTCAAGGATTTGTAGGTGAATTCACGAGTGGAGATGAAACTGTTTTAACAGGTAACCCTGCCTGGCAAGTGTATGCAACCAATGCAGGTGCTCCATCAATAGATACTCAACTTTTAGAGTCAATCAAAAAAGCCGATGCTGAGAATGAATGGACTTCCACATTTGTTGGCCCAAGTCATAGCACTGGCTCCTGGGGTGAAAAAACAGGCATTGCTGATGAAGCCAAATGGATTTGGTATGACAGTGGTAATTGTCCTTCTAATTCAAGCCCTCTTATTGGAGACTGTAACCACGACGAATATCTAATATTTCGTTTGCCTGTTTCTAAACTAAGTAATTGCCCGCAATACCGCGCTTACGGTAGATTACTTAATGATGAAGGTGATCCTATTGTCGGAGCAGCCATGCAAGTGGGTAATAAGACAGTTACAACTGATGCTGCGGGTAACTGGGAAATCCCTGGCTTGTTTGAAGGTGAGTATACTGTTACTGCTAGCAAAGAAGGCTATATCTTACCTGAACAAAGCTTTGAAGTCGGTCAAGGCGAACATGCTGAGATTAAATTCAAACCGCAGTCCATGTTGTCTCTGTCTTTCAAACCGAGCACTCACAAGCCTATTAAACAAGGTTCAAACATCACTTACACGGCAATCGTGACCAACAAAGGTGATTCCACAGCTACCGGCGCTAACTTGGAATACTTACTGCCAGAAGGCATGGAAGTTGTTTCCATGAGTGTGTTGGAAGGAAATAGCTGTGATACGAGCACTGCCACGTGTACTTTGCCAGACTTAACCCCAGGTGCGTCTGTGAAAGTGGAAATTGTGGCTAAAGCAGTCGGTGCTGGGACGTTAGTCAATCAAGCCCAAGTCAGCGGTGATAATTATCCTACCGACAGTGCAAAACGTTGGACGCGTGTGAATCCATTCTTCTCCGTCACGCCTGTAGATACACCTGATCCTGTAGAAGCAGAGGGAGCTTTACACTATAGTTACGAAGTAGATTTGAATGAATTTGCGGATAAAGCGGCAACCAACATTCAATTTGCGACTCAATTACCTCGTGGTACGAGCTTGCAAGCTATAAACACGACTCAAGGTACTTGTGATATCAGCGCATTACCAAAAGTAAGTTGTGACTTGGACGAATTGGATAACAGTACGGCAGAAAGTATTAGTCATGCGACTATTGCTATGGATGTGCAAGTAGACGACTCAGGTTGGTTGTTATTGGTCAATGAAGCGAGTGTCACTTCAGCCGATTACCCCACTCACCGTGCCAAAGCACGTACCAAAGTGGTGTTGTCAGATGATGTCGCTTTAGATATGGCAATTGTGGTCGATACAACCAATTCCATGACCGAAGAACGTAATGGTGTTGTAGTCGCGATTCAAGAGTTCATTGATGCCAAAGTAACGGGTAACATAGAAGTTGCCTTGATTGAGTTCAAAGATGAAGCTAATCTGGGCGTTGCAACTCACGATATGGTACTGCTGAAACAAAAAGTCACCGAACTCGTGGTTGAGGGCGGTGGTATGTGTCCAGAAGCCAGTGTGGAATCTCTTGATGTGGCAGTGGAGCTTGTCAAAGAAGGTGGACATATCCTCTTTGTCACTGATGCCAGTCCTTATGAAGATGCGGATGTGGAAGGTTTAACCCAACGTATTAAGGACAAAAGCATCAAGTTAACCACGATCATCACGGGTGATTGCTCTGATGGTGAAACCTCTTGGAATGATGTCGCTGCTGAACAGGCAGCTAATTAGTT
>JADGDF010000138.1 GCA_016745055.1 Thiotrichaceae bacterium
TACTTTCTCATAGTATCGCTGTGTTTGCCAATATTCAACATGGGATTGAACCTTTAACGTTAGAAAAAACTGTTTTAGCTTAAAAGTCGAGCATCGCGTAAGATTAGAAAAATCATAACCTCTTAAATCTATTTTCAGTTCGCACAACATGTCCAACATATTACCCGCCGCATAGCCTAGTTTGTGTGGATATTTTTCTTGTAGCATTACAAGAATTTTTTTCAACTGTGTCTCAAAATATTTTTTCTCTCCAAAAGTAACCAGTAGTTTATCCAAAACGGGCTTGAGAATAAGGCGACATTGTGCTTCTCTCACATAGTCTTTGGTTAACGCTTTGGTTAAAGCATGATTATTTAGTAGAGCAATTTTTCCAGTCTTAATTTCTTTACCAATTTGCTTAACCAGTCGCTCAGTCATATACTCAATGAGCACCGGTTGTAAGGTAAAATATTCGACACTCCTTTCCAACGGAATTTGGTCAGATAACGAATCCAATGTCTCCGGCACTTGTTCTTTAGCAACTGGCGATACAATATCATCCTTCAATTCAACCAGCGTCACCGGTTCACGATTAATCGCTAACCAGTACATAATCTCCCTTTCATTGGTTGATAAGCGTTTAAAATGCCAATCTAACAAATCATGCAACTTACCAAAAACTTGTTTACCTTCCTGCAAAAACGTAGAAATATTGCCAAAAAACACTTTCGTAATATGTCTAGCCGCCAATTCCAAAACTAGAGGATTGCCATTATAAAACTCCGCCAATTCTTTCCAATCAGTTTTAGAACCAGAAAAATCACCAATTTCAGCAAAAACTTTCTGGCTTTCGGTTGCATCCAAACCTCTTAATTCCAAAGAACGCACCGGCTTTTTCTTACCTTCTAACAAAGCAATTTCTTGAAGCTTTTCCCGGCTGATGAGCAATAAACAACTCTGATGTAGCATGTTGCCAACTTGCTTAAGCAATTCACCATATCCTTCTTGATATTGCCCCGCTTGATCGCCGCCACGCAGAATAGCTTCCGCATTATCCAAAATCAGCAAACAACGGTGGGCTTTTAAGTAGTGGAGCAAACGCGAGACTTGATGTTCTATCGTCTCCGGTAAATCAACTTCTTGCTGGTTGGATAGGAATTTAATCATCTCCCTCAAAATTTCAGTCACCGGGGGTGCGTTGAGTAATTTTCGCCATATAACATACTCAAAGTCGGTTTGAATGCCTTGTACAAATTTCAATGACAAATCAGTTTTACCAACACCACCCTGTCCCAACTTCATGGATAACCCGGTTTTACCAATGCCGCCCATACCTAAAATCGCTACCAACCGACAACGATCCTTGACAATCCACTGTTCCAGTGTAGCCAACTCCCTAGTACGCCCAAAGAACACGGGAACATTACCCCAGTCGCGGTTTGATTGGTTAACGAATTGAGTTTCAGAGGGTAAACTTCCTTTCTTTGCACGTCTTTTTTCGAGTAAGTGTAAAGTGAGCAAGTAAAGAATAGGAGTAATAAAAATGGCAAAACAAATATAGGGATGGATATCTATAAGAGCTAATCCTCCAGCAAATCCCACAGAAATAGTGATAAAAATTGCCATGCTTTGCAAAAAGTCATCAGAAATAATTTCTTTTTTAGACTTCATAATAGTATTATTTGTCACTTATTAGTGAGATCGTTTCATGAGCATAACAACTCGTAAGGCGGATAAGTGATAGCATCCCGCCATTCTTGGATTATTGCACGAAATTTAACTATTTTGCCTCAATTTGGTGGATGACGCTCCGCTTATTCACCCTACGCAGGCTATTGAAAATTTTTGTTTTTAACAAAATTAAATCGCAATTTGTGACAAGCTGCGATGCTCTTTTTACCAATTTTTCATCAAAAGTGGCAAAACTTGTTTTAGCAAAAGCAAGATGTAATGCGTCCGCAAAATCTAATTTTGCCTCATACCAATTCAACGCATTCCATTTAAGTAGGTTGGATGACAGCATTTGCGTTGCAAAAAACTTAATCCAACCTACTAAACATCAAAAGCTTTGTATTTTAACGAGGCAGCTCAGAACTACCCATTAAGAATTCATCAACAGCACGCGCAGTTTGACGCCCTTCACAAATCGCCCAAACAACTAGGGATTGGCCTCGGCGCATATCACCTGCAGCAAAGATTTTATCCACTGATGTTTGATAATTTTTATCATTAGCTTTGACATTGCTGCGACCATCTAATTCAATCCCAAGCTCTTGCAACATACCTTCATGCACAGGATGCACAAAACCCATGGCCAACAGTACTAAATCAGCTTTGAGGGAAAATTCGCTGTCTGGCACTTCAGACATTTGCCAACGGCCTTGTTCATCTTTTTGCCACTCAACTTTCACTAAATTAACTTGGGTAATTTGGCCATTTTCCCCTTCAAAATTTTTGGTGGACACACTCCAATGTCGCTCACAACCTTCTTCATGAGAAGAAGAGGTTCGCAATTTTTGAGGCCATAAAGGCCAAGTTGAGGCTTTATCTTCTTTTTCAGGCGGTTTGGGTAAAATTTCTAATTGGGTGATCGAAGCCGCACCATGTCTTTTTGAGGTACCCACACAGTCAGACCCCGTATCGCCACCACCAATCACGACAACATGTTTATCTTTAGCGTAAAGACTAATGTCTTCAGGAATTGTATCGCCTGCAACTCGTTTGTTTTGCTGCGGCAAAAACTCCATCGCAAAATAAATGCCTTTTAATTCTCGACCCGGTGCATTCAAGTCACGATTTTGTTCTGACCCACCACTTAATACGACTGCATCATAATCGTTGACCAGTTGTTTAGCCGCAATATCTTTACCTACTTCAGTATTGGGTTGGAAAGTCACCCCTTCTGCTTCCATTTGTTGCATTCGACGATCAATTAAGCGTTTATCTAATTTAAAATCTGGAATGCCATAACGCAATAAACCACCGACTCGATCATTTTTCTCAAATAAGGTTACTTCATGCCCTACACGCGCAAGTTGTTGGGAGCAAGCAAGTCCAGCGGGGCCTGAACCAACCACCGCCACTTTTTTACCTGTTTTTTGTGCAGCAGGCTGTGGACTAATCCAACCTTGTTCCCATGCCTTATCAATAATGGCACATTCTATGGTTTTTATGGTCACTGGTTGATCGTCAATATTCAACGTACATGCAGCTTCACAAGGTGCTGGACAAATTCTTCCCGTAAATTCCGGAAAATTATTGGTAGAATGTAAAACTTTAATCGCTTTTTCCCATTGACCACGATAGACTAAATCATTCCAATCAGGGATAATATTATTAATAGGACAACCTTGATGGCAGTAAGGAATACCACAATCCATGCAACGTGAACCTTGATCACGCACATTTTCTTCCGTCAAGGGAATGACAAATTCGTTATAATGTTGCGTACGTTCTTCAACAGGATGATAGGTACGATCGTGGCGCGAAATTTCAATAAAACCGGTTGGTTTTCCCATTGTTTGGTTTTCTCCTTTTGAGGAAGGGAATGGTGTGTGGAATGCAGGAGTCAGCATTCAGAAGCCAGAATTTAAACTTTTTAATTTATACCTGGGACACTAATTACAAAACTGTTCCTACATTAATTTTTATTCTGAATGCTAACTCCTACATTCTATAATTTTCACATTTTACCTTATATTAGTTTACCGATCACAAGGAACTTTCATGCAGTCAGTTGATGTTATTATTGTTGGCGCCAGTTTAGCAGGTGCTGCAGCCGCTAAACGTACGGTTGATGCTGGTTTAGAAACGATTATTTTAGAAAAAAAACCTTTGCCACGCCACAAAGTTTGTAGCGGCATTCTGTCGCCTCGCGGACACCGTTTTCTAATAGAAAATTTTGGCCCCTTACCACGTCAAATTTTACACGATCCAACTTGGTGTCGGGGTGTGACTTTTCACTTTCCTTCAATGGTCTCAATTTCAATGGACTTCTTCGGTGGCACCACGCCGCATTTACACCGCAAATATTCTGATTATTGGGCGGTTAAACGCAGTGGCGCAGAAATTCATGACCAAACCTCATTTGTCAGTTTAGTAGACAATGGCAATCATGTTATTGTAAACGCCCGCCATCAAGGCAAAGACATCCAATATCGAACGCGACAAGTCATTGGTGCTGATGGGCCAAGTTCTCACGTCATTCGAGCGATTTATCCCAATTATTTCAAACAAATTCCTTGGTTTTTTGTGGGTCAAAAGTTCCATGAAATCATTGATTGTCCTTTGGATCATGAATATTTTCATTTCTGGTTTAATCCTGATTTAGGTCATTATAATTGGAGTCATGCGCGAGATGGTCGCCAAATTATTGGTACAGGTTTTAAACGAGGTGATAATTTTAATCAACGCCATAACAATATGTTGAAATATTTAAAAGAGAAACACCATGTCAATTTACATCCTGCTTCAGAATATGAAGGTTGTGCTGAAAATTTTGGCCCTTCTTTAATTAATCGTTATGTATTTGGCAAAGGTAATGTACTAATTACGGGTCAAGCAGCGGGATTTTTAAATATGATTGGTGAAGGAATGAGTTGTGCGCTACATTCAGGCGCAATTGCAGGCGAAGCAATCATTGATGCCAAATTACATGCATTACCTGTTCAACAAGTTTATCGTTCAATGATTGGCTCTGAGGTTTGTCGCACCTCCGATCAATGGAATCCGTTAATGATTGCATTTGGTAAACCACATGAAGCTGATTTCCCTGCGGCTTTGTTAGCCTTACCTTGGAAAGATCGTGTAAAAGTACTCCGTGATATGTGGCGTTTTGTGGTCTTGTTTAAAGAGTTTAAATGGGGACGCCAAATTGCAGCCCGCGCTTTACAAAGATTATGGGTGGGTAAGTATCCTAACGAGCACTGGTTGTAATAACTTCAGCCTCATTCATTCCATTTGTTTTATCAATTTCATCGGCTACAATCACGTAACGAAAATAACTTTTTCTTTCACTGGTGCAGGGATAACAACTGATTAATGTGAGACGCCGATTGGCTGAAGAGGCTAGAATTTGCGTATTCGTTTTTGGTACAACATAAATGGCCGAAACACGATAATGCCACTTACCACTATGCAATGACTCAAGTACCAGTAGATCGTCGGGCTTTAATATTTTCAAAAATTCGTAGTAGCCCTCGCGACGTACGAGCAAACCACTATTTCCCATTTCACCAGGGGGAACGCTACTTTCCAAGTGCCCAAGTGTAAAAGCCACATTTTTTTCACTTGCGTGAGCAACAATAATATGTTCAATTCCCATATCAGGAATAGACAAGCGCGCCAACGGCCAAGTCTCAGCCCAAGGCCATGGCTTGATCTGATCACCACTTGATTGAGTTCTCACCCAGGCAGTATATAATAATCCTTTTGAAATCCAACTTCGGATGCCTGCCATACTGGGGCTTTGGCTAAATAGCCAAATACCAATAATCAGCATTGTACCTATGACAATACTTCCCCACTTTAGCCAAGCAGTTTTTATATTGTCAGATTGCATAAGTTATTTTTCCCTAAAAATTTTAAATCCGTTACTATCCATCACTTATTATTTTTATATTAATTTATCTATACTTTAAGACTAAGCATGTTGGCACTACACTTAATATACAATAAGTACAACCAAAAAAGTGAGTCTAAAAAGACCAGTGTAATTAAAACATAAAAATGAGACAATATTGGGGTCAAGTCATGGCAGATTAAAGGCAAAATATGGCAGAAAAATGGAATCATCAATTCAATTGAGCTGTTAATTTAGCTATGGCAAACAGACAAGCCTATTTAATACTAGGATTGGTCTATTTTACTATGAGGAAAGAGATAACATATTAAACAAGATGTGCTAGAATACAAAGTGTTTGTTTTTAACTCAATAATCACTTCCTCAAGATATTTTTCCAGTCATACTACCTTATGAATCTTATAGAATGGTGGCATCATTGTCACTGTTGTAAACACCACTTCGCGTGGATTATTATCTTATTCTTTCTCTGGGTATTTGATGAAGACCCTGAAGTAAAAGTATCGTCTATTCAATCTGAAGAAGAAATAAAACCTTCTAAGGTTACTCAAACGTGTCTGCATAATTCACAACAACCTAAAACAGGTAATGGTCATTATGATTACTTTCCTTACTATAGACCACGTTATCGCACGGAGCCATCTGAAAAAAATAATAGAACCTTATTAGTTCCTCAATATAATAATCGTCAATCACAGTATGGACAATATTCTCCCAATACTCTTCCTTATGGCACATTAGGACCAAATAAAATGGTGCCTAATAATCATTGGCGACCTGCACCAAATTATCCATCTCCCAAGTATCCTCAGAATGAAAGAAATACGAATCGGTAATTTATCTTTGTTTAAGTACGTAATGATGGATATGTTTCCAGTTTAACCACAAATTAGAACGCATTACATCCTCATCAATTTTAGGCGCTAATGCGTTCAAGAGCAAATAACCGGTACCATGGCAAAAAATATGCGTTAGCTAATCAAATTACTTTTGAAAAATTTTGATTTTGGCTTTGGCGAAAATAAGCATCAAAAATCATGCAAATATTACGAATCAGCAATCTACCTGCCGGTAGCACTGTGATATTGTTATCATTGTAAGTGAGTAGACCATCTTGTTGCAATGCCTCTAGCTCTATACATTCTTCTGAAAAATAATGAGTAAATTCAATCTGGTATTCTTTTTCAATTGCTGGGATGTCTAATTGGAAATTACAGATAAGCTGGGTAATGACTTCACGACGCAGTTTATCATCTTGGTTTAGTATTATACCTCGAAAAACAGGGATTTTTCCTGCATCAATTGAAGGGTAATAATCTCCCAATGTTTTGACATTTTGGCTATAAGTATCACCTACTTTACCAATAGAAGTCGTTCCTAAACCAATTAAATCACAGCCTGCATGAGTAGAGTAACCTTGAAAATTTCGGTATAATGTGCCATAGCGTTGAGCAACTGCAAGTTCATCTTCTGGCAGTGCAAAATGATCCATACCAATATACACATAGCCTGCTTCAGTTAAATAATTGATAACATATTGCAGTATTTCTAACTTTGCAGTAGGACTAGGCAGGTCCACTTCGTTAATACGCCGTTGAGGTTTAAATATTTTGGGTAAGTGGGCATAATTAAAGACTGAAATTCGATCAGGCATTACCTGCACAATTTTTTCTAGGGTACTACTAAAACTTTCCACGCTTTGAAAAGGTAAACCATAAATAAGGTCAATGCTAACAGATTTAAAACCCACTTTACGCGCAGCGTCTAAAATCTTAAAGGTTTGTTCTTCAGTTTGAATACGATTAACTGCTTTTTGTACTTTGGGATCAAAATCTTGTACGCCTAAACTCATGCGATTAAAGTTTAATTCATGCAGTAATTCGATGGTTTCAATGCTTGCTTCGCGTGGATCAATTTCAATTGAATATTCCCCCTCTTTGACAAGCTGAAAATGTTCTCCAATAGTTTGCATCAAAGTTTGCATTTGTTGGTGACTAAGAAAAGTCGGTGTCCCTCCCCCCCAATGTAATTGTTCAACAGGGCGTCCAGCATCAAATAGTTCTGCTTGTAAAGCTATTTCCTTTTGTACATGAGCTAAATAAGGAGAAGATAGATCACGGTCTTTAGTTGCAATTTTGTTACATGCACAATAAAAACAGACTGTATCGCAAAAAGGGATATGAAGGTATAATGACAAAGGACTTGCAAAAGTATTGGTTTTTTTAGCTTCTTGATGATAATCAATTTCGCCAAAATTTTCATGAAATTGGACTGCGGTAGGGTAAGAAGTATAACGTGGACCCGCTGTGTTGTAACGACAGATTAAATCCATATCAAAAGTAATTGTTTGTTGCATAAATGATCTACCACCGTTGAGTACAGAAAGGTATATTCAAAATAATCTAAAAACGACATTAATAGCTTTATGATAACAAAAAAGGGATATTCTCGCACGGTAGACTCACTAAGAATTTATCATACAAAAAAATTATACTGCTGCATTTTTATTTTGTTTTATGCTAAATTATTTGCTGCCAAGGTGGATTATTTTAAAAATAATTTAAGCAATTTTACCCATTGATTTATAATTATTTTTCAAAAAAATGGCTAAAGATTTCCAAAAATTTAGTCAATCGCTTTGTCCTTGTCATACCAACACATACTATAATTTATCTATTCCATGTGTTAGTGGTATCAATACAAAAAATACTTTATTCACTCTCGTGCCATGTTTAATGTTTGGGGAGATTTAGTTCTATGTTAAATTTTGATGATTCAAGTAGTTCTTATTCAAGTGATTCTTCGTACAGCAGTGCTTCAAAATCACCTAAACGTGCTAAAAAACAGCCTTCTGCCACTGGGTTAGAATTTAATCGTGGAGGAAAGCAACCACTTTCCTATGATATTAAAATTATTAATGGTCAAACAGATCAAAATCAATTAATCCCGTTTAAATATAATGGTCAACCACAAGCACCCTGGCAACGTTACCTAGATTCGTTACAAAATAATTGGCATCCTGTTGAAATTTCAATGTCTCAAGATATTGCAGCCTGGAAACAAGATCATCTGAACGAAGCTGAAAAACATTTAGTGATGTGGAATTTGGGTTATTTAGTCAGCGCAGATAGTTTGGTGGCAAATAATGTTATCTTAGGTATTTATGAGCACATTACTTCACCAGAAGCCCGTCAATATTATGCTCGACAAATTTTTGAAGAAGCATTACATACCCACAGTTATCAACATATTATTGAATCTTTGGGGTTGGACGGTGAAGATCATGCCATGTTCAATAAATATCGCACCATTGATTCCATTGCAGATAAAGCAGAGTGGAATTTAGATTTTACTAAAGCATTGACAGATCAGGCAGTGATACCAGGCAGTATTGATGCAAATCGTTTATTAATTGAAGATTTGGTGGCTTTTTTGGTGTTTGAAGGGCTTTACTTTTGGTGTGCTTTTGCCCATATCTTTTGTTTAGCCCGCAACGGGAAAATGGTGAATACTGCCGAACAATACCAATACATTATGCGCGACGAAAATCAGCATTTTCAACATGCGTTGTGGATGTTAAATCAAATTAAAAAAGAATATCCTAAACTTTGGAATGCGAAAACTGAGCAACGTGCACGGGCAATTATTAATGAAGCGGTGGAATTAGAACGGGCTTACGCAATTGATTGTATGCCAGATGGTGGTGTATCAGGTTTACCCGTTAAAACTTACATCCAATATGTGGAATATATTGCAAATGTCCGTTGTGTACAATTGGGCTTAAAACCATTGTTTAAAGTCAGTGAAGACCCCATGCCGTGGATGGATGAAATGGTTAATATTCGTAAAGAAAAAAACTTTTTTGAAACTCGGGTCACTGACTATAGAGCGGGAGGAAGTTTAGAAGGTACGTGGTAACATTCTTCATGGGAGCTGTTTTGTAGTCTGCTTCCAAACGTTATGGATGGGGTTGTACTACCCTGTCCAGCTCAAATTAATTAGGCATGCAAAACTTGTTTTGCAAGAAAAATCTTGTACTCTTTCTTAACAATCTCTTTCATATTATGTCGATAAAATATTCCTTTACCTTAGTTTTATTACAGGTTTGTTGTGTATGGGCAAATGGGGTAAATGCAGTTGAATTAGTCGCTACACCAGCACAATTACGCCATTTGGAAGCACAAATTGAAAGTTTACAACAGGAAATGCATGATACCCGTACGCAATATGGTAAATTACAACGACAATTGCAAGTGAGCGAAGAAGATATTGGGGAGGTTGCAGCCCGTTTGGAAGCAATTCATGGCGAATTAAAAGACAAACAAAATAGTTTAGTTGACTTAAAAAAACGTAAAACAACCCAAGAAAAGCAACTTGAGACCTATCGGCAAATGCTAGCAAAACAAGTGCGAGCGACTTACATGGTGGGACGTCAAGATTATTTAAAATTATGGTTAAATCAAGAAGACCCTGCGAAAGTAGGAAGAATGCTCACTTATTATGATTATTTTAGTCGTGCCCGTGTGAAACAAATTGATGAAGTTAATAAAACGTTGGAAAATATCACAGATTTAACCCAAGAAATTATTACTGAAACGAACGAATTAAATCAGTTGGTGTTAAACCAGGAAAATAAAAAACAGACGTTAGCGTCTAATTATGGCGATCGCAAAACTATTTTAAGTCAACTGGAAAAAATTTTAGCTTACCAAGACAAAAAGCTAAAAGGTTTACACGAAGATAAAAAACGTTTAGAAAAACTATTGGATAGTTTGGAAAATGTAACTAAAAATATTCCTCAACCTACTGGCATCCGATTTGCCAAACTCAAAGGCAAATTAATTTCACCCGTAAAAGGAAACATTTTTAAACAGTTTGGTGAGCCTTTAATCGGTAAACTAAAATGGCAGGGTATATTAATTAATGCCAAGCTGGGTAACAAAGTACAAGCAATTGCAGACGGACGAGTGATTTTTGCCCAATGGTTTCGACACTTAGGATTACTTGTGATTGTCGATCATAACGATAGTTATATGAGTTTGTACGCTCACAATCAAAGCGTCTACGTAAAAACTGGGGAGCTAGTTAGAGGTGGGGATGTAATTGGCTCAGTCGGAAATAGTGGTGGTCAAAAAACGACAGGTTTATATTTTGAAATACGGCATCGTGGTATCCCAACCAACCCAATACCTTGGATAAATAAAAGCTAACCTTTAATATAATTAATATTATTTACTGTATAAAATAAATTACGAAATTTAAGATATGGCCCAATAAGCAAGTTAAACAAGACTTACGAGGTTCAACAACAAACATATGCTAATTAAGATATTTCATTTTTCTCATTTTATCATTCAAAGTGGAACATTGTTTTCCCCAATTGGCAGGAAGAATATTTAGTTGGATGTAAAGGTGTAAACTTGAGTGTTTCCAGTCGGAGGGATTTGTTACGTAGCCATGTTTGACAGGGTTATAGTGTATGTAATTTATGTGTTGTTCAAAGTCGAGTTCATTGCGTAGTAAGTGTTCCCAGTAGCGATGTTGCCATATGGATTGCTCTCGTTTTTTTATTCTTGATTCGTTAGCGGGCAATTGGTTTTTGTAATTGGAGTGTTTTGTGAACCATGTTTTGATTAATCGCCAGCGTGTTGAAAAGTCAGAGTCGTTGGGAGGCAATGTCCAAATACAGTGAAGATGGTCAGGTAATATTACCACCGCGTCGATGGTGAAAGGTCGTTTTTTCATGGTATTGCGGAAAGCTTGACGTAATATATCCACATTTACATCGTCCGTGAATATTTTTCGTCGTCTTTCGGTGACGATAGTAAAGAAGTAGGTGCTCCCAGGCACGTAGATTCGACGATATTGCATTAATGTATTATTCTCCCAAATGTGGGTAACAACCCCAACCCGTAGTCGGGTTAGCGATAGCGTAACCCGACAGAACGTGCCATTTCACCAATTTGTCAGGTAACAACCCCAAATCGTAGGTCGGGTTAGCAACAACGTCATCCCATAGGCATCAATTTAAGCACTCCAATTGGCCATTTGGTCAACAGTGTTGAGTTTCTTCCTGCGTTTATTGTTCGAGCAACCATAGGAAAA
>JADGDF010000139.1 GCA_016745055.1 Thiotrichaceae bacterium
ATTTACCACTTCTCATTAGCTTGTTTTCTATTTTTTGGATTGTCCTACATACATTGGATTCTGATAAGCCGTAATCTATCCCCAAATGATACTGAGTTCTGTATTCTCTAAAATACGTGAGTGTCATACATAGTTGTTCTTCATAACTTAGCTTAGGTATGCTGCCCAATTTGGTTCGAGGTCTACACATTCACCATCTCTTCAAATAATTCTTTATTTACCCCTAAATAGCGTTTAAACTTTTCATTTGATAAAACTTTCAGTTTTTCGTAATTCATATTGCTTTCTTATGGACTTGTTTAGTTTCTATAACCACTAGTTTAACTTTTCTCCCTATTGTTTCAATACCTTATTTCGCAATAAGTCTAATGAATCTGCTTCAATCATACCTAACACATTGTAAGTCAACCCAAGTTGATATGGATTATCTAGGTTTTTTTTAATTCTTAGGGCAGTTTTGCACTGTGATATAGCTTTTCGATCTTCCCCCAGCAGGTGTAAAGCATAACCTAAATTGGTTTTTGTACTGGCAACAGTAATTTTTACATCTATGTCTTCCAGGCCCTTGAGTAGTTCCAAAGCTGTTTTATAGTATTCTTTGAGTTTATCCTTATCCCCCTGTTTGCGATAGGCATAACCAAGTAAATTATGTACTCTTGCAAAATGGTGATTCAAGGCTTTATGCAAAACACTATTTTTGTCTACTTCGTTTAGTTTAGTTTCAAACCAGGACTTATAAATTTCCCCATTTTCTATTGCTTTTGGCACTTCTCCAGCATTAGTGTAGGAAAGTATAAGCCTACTGAATATTCTGGCTTTTAATTTGTAACCTTCAACTTCTTCGCAGTAGGGATGTTGGATAACAGATTCTAATTTCTCAATGGAAAGTAGGTAATTACCTCTCAAAACCGCAATATCCGCTTTTCTGACCTCTATTTCAAGTTGTTGAACGTCTGACAACCTTTCTTTATATTTCAAAAGCTCAGTATTTAAGGCCTCTCCCTCATCAGGTGTGTTAGCCTGTTTAAACAATTTATACCAATAGCTATAATTCTTATTTATATTTGCATCAAACAAATAATAAAGACGTTCCCGTTGTAAATTTTTCCTTTCAATGGCAGATTGTTCCTGCCCTATTTGAGCGTCATAATATCCTATAACCTTTTGACTCCATTGCTTACGTTGTCCTCCTGAAGGATCAAAAATCATCCAAACGTGCTTGTTGATAAGCTCTCGCATTTCATCATGCAATAAGCAACTATTTATTTCACTATTAATATTACGATATTTAATAAAAGAAAAACGAGATAGCTTTTCTTCCAAGTTTTGAGCTTCTTGTCGAGATATATCAAGTACATGTGCCAACATTTTCTCATTAAAACGACGATACAAATGTGCAGCAAGCAAAATAACTTGATCTTCTGGAAAAAGTAGCTGTGTCACCCGTTCAACAGCTGCCTGTTCAAATTTTTCTGGAGTAGTTTCTAGTAATTCCTCTGAGGCATGACCAAATTTTAACCAATCCAACGTCAATCCTAATAGAATAGGCCGTCCTTTGGAAAGGTCAGTGATTTTTTCTATTTCTTTCTGAGAAAGAGGAAAACTCTGTTTTTCAAAGTATTCATTTACTTCTTTTTCAGATAGCCCTGATAAACTGATTTGTTTATCAGAGTCAGGAGGTAATATGGTTAAAAGTTTACGTCCTGCGGAAACGACAAGCGTATTTTGGTTGGCATTTTTCAGTTTAGGTAACATTTCATAGAAAAATGTTTTCGCTCCATCACTAGCCAATTCTGTTGTATCAAAAAATAGGATAATTCGGTGAGCATCTAGGGATGAGTAAATGTCAAGAAAACTACTTCTTAGCTTTTCTAAAGTTATATCCTCATTTTCTACTATGTAATTTGACGAAATCCCGCATTTTTAGGTAAACGAGTTTTAGAGAATTTCATCCCCGGTTTGTGTCACGAAAACGTGTCATGGCTAGCTTCTATTGACTCAAGGAAATCCCTAAATTCATCAGGTGCTAACTGGTTTGCAATTTCCTTTAGAACCCCTTTTTCCAATTGATGTGCTGTCAGATATAAATCAACAGGTTTATCCATCGCCAAGCTTTTATCATTACTTTTTTTCTTGCTTTCTAAAACAATATCTACGTAACGCTGCAATAATTGAGTTTTTCCGATACCTCCATCACCGTAAAGGGTAAGAATCCATTTGCCGCTTTCTCTATGTGTGAGTAGCTCATCTATTTTTAACAGTTCTGCTTCCCGACCAATGAATACGGATTGGCTGTAATTTGCGTGCTCGTAACTCATAATTATTACTTGATACCTAATACTTTAGAATGTATGAATAAATATTTGTAAAACTATCAAATCGTTAAAATTTGACGACCGATAAAAATATTGGGACTGTAATAGCTATCTTGCGACATTTTTTTCTTCTCATTTTTATTAGCTCTGCAATGTTAATTATACTAGCAATCAAAAATTATTTTGGCAATATCTACAAGGTAGTATATTTTTGCAGTTGAATGAAAGAGATTAATGCTTTTTCAAAAGACATAGGAACAGAGGGATGTAGTAAAGGCGCTGAGGGCAAGAACTGAAAATGGTTTTGCTGATAGTAAGTGATAAACTTGCGACGAATTTCGTGACATTCCATGAATTTTTTACCAAAAATAAATCCTAAAATAAGAGTTTACAAAAAAGTACAAAAAAAATCACTAAATGTATTTTTGTCTTTGTTAGGACATTATCTGGTATATGCATTAACATATAAATAAGCTGACTAATGTTTTTATTTAACCTACTGAATTAAAATGTAATTATAAATGCTGGTCTTATTTTTGCGTAATGCGTATGATAAAAAATACCGGAAATAAAGCGTATGATACTTCAACCTCCCAATTACCCAGAAATTGAGCTCAGCCAATTACATAAAGGGATTGATAACCTCCATATTGATGTCTATTTGACTGAACGCTTTACTAAATTAACACGATTACTTGTTAAAGAATTACTATTAGAAAAAAGCCAAACAAAAAGGCGTATGGCTGACAAAGTTTCGACAGGTTTGTTCAATAAATTAAACGAGTTTAGTGGCAGCTATCAATCTTTGGCCATTGCTATTACACATAGAGCAAAACGTCATAAAAATATCGTTTCAGTTAAATTATTTCAATTAGCCATTATAAAATTCATTTTAACCAGTGTTAAACAAGTTATTACTGAGCTATTAGCAGAACTTAGAAAAAATATGTTTAATCAACATGATACTAAAGGTTTGGCTCAATATGACCAAGCAGTTTGGCTAAATCAGTACCAATCACAAATTTTTTGGCAAATTAATCATGAGTTTTTAAGCAGAATACAACAAATAGAAAACCTTAACATTAAACCTCTACGCCAATCATTATTAGGCATTAATTGGGTATTGCCAGAAGCATTGCTTTTTAATCCATTATTAAAAATATTAGATAACCATGATATAGATATGGTAATGACCAATTATGTTTATTTACCACAAGATAGCCAAAACCATTATAATTTTACCTATTTAGAAAATTTTCTGACGAAAACTTTAGAAGATATTGCTTTAGAAGTTCAGGCAAAAACAATTAAAATCAATGGACATCGATATGCTTGGCAAGATGATCCTCAAAATATTTTATTGTTATTAGGTGAAGCGGGTGAACCCAAGACCCCCGCTTTAATCAGCTTAGAAAATCATCTGCAAAAAGAAGATTTATTATTAGCGATTCATGCGGCTTATGATATTCCACGTTTATATCAAACTTATGTGCATAGATTAAAGCCAACAACCTTATATCAAGGGCTTTGTGGAGAAATCAGTGCCAAAGAGTTAAATAAAAAATTACAGCAAGAATTAAAAAATAAAAAGCTCCAACGCCAGAATGATCATACGTTATCGATTGATGCATTTGTTGAGGCTCAAAAAAAATTAAAACGTACAGTAAAATTGCCTGATCCCACAGTGATTAGGCGTTTTGTTCAAGATTTTTTACGCTATCGGCGAGATTTAAGCTATTATCAGTTGGCCCAGCAGGGCATGTCTCAGCTACAATTGTTGCTGGAAGCGCCTGATGTTCATTTATCTAAAACCAATGGTGTGCTCAATGAATTTTTAGAACAAGATGAATATCCTGACGAAGATGATTCTATTCGAGGTCATGTTATCTTGAAAGCAGATATTCGTGGCTCTACCACGATGACTACGGAATTGCGCAAAAAAGATTTAAACCCAGCAACCCATTTTAGTCGTCACTTTTTTGACCCTATTCGCCAATTTGTTGAGGATTTTGGTGGTGAAAAAGTGTTTATTGAAGGGGACGCCATTATTCTCAGTTTTATTGAACATCAAAATATGCCTGAAAATTGGCTTTCCACCGCTAGAGCTTGTGGTTTGGCAAAAAGTATTTTAGATATTGTGAATAAACAAAATCAATTTTGTCGTGCCAATCATTTACCCGCATTGGAGCTAGGTATAGGGATTTGTCATTCGCCTGAAGCCCCTACTTTTCTTTATTATGGTGATCAACGCATCATGATTTCACCTGCGATTGGTCATGCAGATCGTTTGTCATCTTGTTCTTGGAAGTTGCGTCAAAAGTATTCAAAGCAAGATTTATTAACCCGAGTGATGGTTTTTAAACAGGCAGAAGATGATGCGTTTAAAGGTGAAAAAGGTATGACAACTTTTCGCTATAATTTAAATGGTATTGAACTTGAATCGTTAGCTTTTAGCAAACTGCAAAGTGAAATCTCTTTACAACGGTTTTCCCTACGTTTACCTGGGGATAAATATAAAACCAATTTTTATGCTGGCCGTTATGTGGATGTCAAAGGTAATCCTCAAGAAGTCGTTGTGAGGGAAGGTCGAGTATTAGTTTGGCGAGAAACAGACGATAATCATGTACCAACAAATGAAGTTTATTATGAAGTGGTCACGCATAAAACCATCCTTACCACGATCAAAAAAGCAATGAGGTGAAAATTATGAATGCCAATAAAGGTTTTAGTTTAATCGAAACAGCAATTGCATTAGTCGTACTCGGTTTATTACTAGGGGGGTTGATGACCCCTATTGCAACCAAAATTGACCGTCAAAATGAAAAATATACAGATCAACAATTGGAAATTATTCGAGAAGCACTGTTAGGTTATGCCGTGATTAACCAGCGTTTACCTTGTCCAGCAGTAGATGCTAATGGTGTGGCATTAACGCCAGGTGATCCAGATTGTATTAAAGAAGGATTTTTACCTTGGGCTGATTTAGGCGTTGGTAAGCAAGATGCCTGGGATAGGCCATTTCGTTATCGGGCTGAAGATGAATATGTGGATACAATGACACAATTTGATTATGTCAGTGGTTTAGCCATTAACGCAAAATTTAAAATTGACCATAATCTAACTGTAACCACTGGTGGTGATTCTAAAGTAATCGCCGTTATTTTTTCTTATGGCAAAGATGGAAATGGAGAGCTAGAAAATAGCAATGGCACAAAAACTTTTACCTATGATTCTATTGATTCTAGCGTTAATTTTGACGATAGGTTAATATGGATTTCAAAACACACTTTGTCTCAAAGGTTAGTGACAGCAAACATTTGGTTTTGAAAGTAATATTCACCCCATGGCCAGAAAAAAATTAATTTTCTTGCCAGTAATGTTTTCTTACTTGTTTTGCTAAAATTGGTTCAGCCACACCTTTTTCTGTTACTTTAAATTGGATTGCACCTGTTTCTGATGTATTTAGCAAATTAATATTGTATTTTTGATAACGCTGAACTGCATCCGGATGTGGATGATTAAAGCCATTTCGATACCCTGATGAAAACAACGCTACCTTTGGATGAGTGGTTTTGATAAATTTATCCGTTGAAGAATTTTTACTCCCATGATGCGGTACAATCAGTATGTCTGTTGGTAATTTTTCAGGTGAGTGCTTTAATAAATTGAATTCTATCCGTTTACCAATGTCACCCGTCAATAAAATGCTGCCCCCTTTAGCCGTTACTTTAAGTACACATGACATATCATTGCTGTTTCCTTGAAAAGCCGGTTCAGGATGTAAAATTTCAAATTTTACTTCATCCCAATACCAAACTTGTTGAGTTTGGCATCCGTCAAATCCAGATATAGGGTAGTCTAAAAAGCTTTCAGGTTGACTACTCATTAATTGATTTACTTTTAATTGTTGGATTAAATGTAATGTGCCATGGCTATGATCTCGATTCGCATGACTGACAATTAGTTTATCCACTTGATTAATTCCCAAACTTTTCAAAAATGGTACCGCAGGTGTTTTAGCCCTTGGCCCAGTGTCATAAATCAAAGTATAATTTTGAGTACGTACAACTGAAGAAAGTCCTTGTCCAACATCAAGTAAGGTAAACCAAATTTCTCCTTTTTGAAGTATGTCCCTTGAGAAAAAAAACAGTGGAAGCAACCAGAATAAACCAATCCACCTTGCGGGAAATCCTTTGGGTAATAAAAATATAAGTACACCAATAACAGCCAATATAAAAGCCCAGAATGGAGGTATCGCACCTTCGTAAATTCCCCAAGATTGTTCTGCTAACCAGTTCATGGAAAACCAAAGTCCCTCAAGCAAATGAGCTGTTAATTCCAGAAGTTTGCTTCCCAGCGATGGAAAGATATATAGCAATCCTACCCCAATAAAAATGAGAGGAATAATAACCAAACTAATCCATGGAATGGCAATAGCATTAGCGACGAAAGAGGTCAGGGGAAAATATCCCATAACAAACAATAGAACTGGAGTCATACCGATAATAACAGCCCATTGAACTTTTCCAAAATTAGTGCCTATATGGGTTAAAAATTCCAATTTCGAAAAATTCTTTTTCTCATTATTTAGCTTATAGTTTGCATGGGATTGATTAACAACATAGATGATCAGAGCAACTGTACTGAATGATAACCAAAGTCCCAATGACATAATTTCAAAGGGATTCCACAGCAATATCAATAACAAGGCAATAATTAATATTTGAGAGACTGAGACAAGTCGGTACAAAAAAAAATTCATCGCCGCAATGGTCAACATCATCAATGCTCTTTTGGTCGGTACAAGAAAACCTGCTAATAATGCATAGAATGAAGCCATTCCTAAACCAAGTAAGAGGCCAGCTCTTTGGGAAGGTATCCATAATGGCAGTGTACCTAGATATTTCCAAATAAACCTGCCAATTAAAAATCCAAATCCAGCCACTAATCCAATATGTAATCCAGAAATAACCATTAAATGTAAGATGCCTGTTTTACGCAAAACATCCCATTGTTCAGGCATAATCCATTGTTTCTCACCAATAGCCAAGCCTATAATCATTCCAGTACTTGGATGATTTCTTAGTGTTTGTTTAATTGAATTTGCTATATTGAATCGCAACTTATTAATTGTAAACTTGGGGTTTTCTTCACAGGACTGGTTTTGTTTTGTTCGTACATAACCTTTGGCACGAATTTGGCGAAGAAATAAATAGCGAGAGTAATCACGTGTTCCAAAATTTAAACTTGTATGCGGCTTTTTTAATCTAACAACTAAGGTACATAAGGCATCTGGCTGTAAATGACGATGATATTTGCCAAACCAAGATAAACGAATTCTAGGTAACGTAAATTTTTGTTGAACACCCTGGTAGGATATAGTTTGTGGGATAAAATCAAATCGCCAAGCTTGTTTTCCTTGTTTTGGAAAACCATAAACTTGTCCAACGATGGTTAAATTTTTACCCTCCAATTCACTGGGTAAATATTGAGATAAAATCAAGTCAGCCCGCCAGCTTAACCAGATACACCCCAAAATAAAGAAAAAGCCTAATTTTACGGATAGTCTGAAAAAAACAGTAATTTTTTTATTGAGAGCAGAGGCAAACGTTGGCCAATATGCTAAAATCCAAATCAAGCCAAATAAGATGCCAGAAGCAAGTAACCAATGGAAATTTGGTAAGGCTGCCAAGGTATGACAAAATAAAATACCAATAAAAAAGCTGAGTATGCTTACCTGCATGCTCACTCACTATAATGAGGGTGGAGTTGCTGACGTTATGGACAAACAATTTTTTAAGCGCTACTTACCAAAAGCGTCTACCATGAAAAAGCATCCTAATTTGCAATTTTTTGGTACATTGTTGCATGATGGTAATTTATGGCACCTCAATCGTCGTTCCCTGTCAGGAGGAATGGCCATTGGTTTATTCATGGCTTTCATGCCTGTACCTATGCAAATGATTTTTGCTGCTGCCCTTGCTATTCTGTTCAGTGTGAACTTACCTTTGTCTGTTGCCCTTGTGTGGGTGACCAATCCTGTCACTATTCCTCCTTTATTTTACGCAGCTTACAAACTCGGTGCATTTATTTTGGGTACAACAGTCAAGGATATCCACTTTGCTGTTTCTTTTGAGTGGTTAACCACTACTTTATTGGCAATATGGCGACCTTTTCTACTCGGGTGCTTTTTGATGGGAGCACTAAGTGCATTATCAGGATACTTGCTGGTTAGACTTTTGTGGCGGTTGCAAGTAAAGCGTTTGTGGCAAGAACGGGTTGCAAAAAGACGTTTAAAGAAGGAACAAAAACTCTTGAAAAAACGACAACGTGCTGCCCTTAAAAATCAACAAATCATTTAAAGTCAAGAAGGTATTTTACATTACCTTCATAAACTTTAGTTCTGGAATGAAATGTATCTTATCTCGAATTCGCTCTAACTCTGTTTTAGACAATTCTTTTCTTGACATAATCATGGGACCAACTGATGCATTTCCATCAAAATCTAAAGCAGACCACAACCCGTACATAAACTTATCGTTCCCAGGAATTGGCCGCTTCAACCTAATGAAAATATGTTCATCATGCCCAGTAGGTTTCATTTGAATAATCAAAAAATTTCTTTCTTCATACACATTTCCACTATACTTTTGCTGAATAGATATTGCTTGGTTTAGAGACTCTCCTTCAATAACCAAGTAATGGAAAATTCCTTTCTGAATTTGAAGAGTCTCACTTCCTAGTTTGGGAACATCATTTTCAATAATGAAATAATAGCCAAACCATAACCCTTCTAGATGATGTGTTGATAATTTCCTAACGCTAAAAACTAGTATTTTCCAAATAAACGGCATTAACAAACCTAAAATTGCTCCAATAATTGAAACAACAAACCAAGGTGGCTCTGTATACATTACTTTTTCCTGCTTAATGTATTTAGGTAAAACGAAAATTTAAATCTTACGCTAATATTCGTAATCTGTGTCATCCGTTTGATATTTTTCTTTTTGAATGCGACGGTAAATTTCTTCTCGATGGACTGCCACTTCTTTAGGTGCGTTTACGCCAATACGCACTTGATTGCCTTTAACACCCAATACAGTGACTGTAATGTCATCACCGACCATGAGTGATTCACCGACACGCCTTGTTAATATTAACATTATCTCCTCCTGATGATTTGCTATTAACTTTCAGTTAATAGCGAAATCTACTCCTTTAGGCAGCGATGGGCTCTTTTTCTAATTCAAATGTTGAGTGTAAAACTCTTACGCCCAATTCTAGATATTTTTCGTCAACGACAACCGATACTTTAATTTCTGACGTAGAAATCATTTGGATATTAATACCTTCCTCTGCAAGTGCTTTAAACATCTTGCTGGCAATGCCCGCATGAGAACGCATACCGACACCCACGATAGAGATTTTTGTAATATTATCATCACCCTTGACTTCACGAGCGCCAACGTCCGTTTTAACCTTGCCTAAAATATCCAACGATTTTTGATAGTCATTACGGTGAACCGTAAAGGTGAAATCCGTGGTTGCATTTTCTGCGCCGACGTTTTGGACGATCATATCAACTTCAATGTTGGCATCAGCAATCGGGCCTAAGATATGGTAAGCGATTCCGGGTTTATCTGGTACGCCTAAAATGGTTAGTTTGGCCTCATCTCGATTAAATGCAATCCCTGAAATTAGGGCTTTTTCCATAGTTTTATCCTCTGGCGCAATTAAAGTTCCAGGTCCATCTTCAAATGAGGATAATACCCGTAAAGGAACATTGTACTTACTGGCAAATTCTACTGAGCGGATTTGCAATACTTTTGAGCCTAAGCTTGCCATTTCCAGCATTTCTTCAAAAGACACGGTGTTTAAACGACGTGCATGGGGCACGATGCGAGGGTCAGTTGTATAAACGCCATCCACATCCGTGTAAATTTGACATTCATCTGCTTTTAACGCAGCCGCTAAGGCAACGGCCGTGGTATCAGAACCACCTCTACCCAAAGTAGTAATGTTACCTTTCTCATCAACGCCTTGAAAACCTGCTACCACAACGACTCTACCTTCTTTCAAATCATCGTGCATCTTTTTATCGTCAATATCAAGGATACGTGCTTTGGTATGAACATCATCGGTGAGGATGTGGACTTGCCCACCAGTATAGGAACGTGCGGGGTAACCTTTGGAAATTAAGGCGATACTGAGTAGACTAATGGTAACTTGTTCACCCGTGGATAATAAAACATCATATTCGCGTGGGTTAGGGGGATCAGTAATACTTTTGGCTAGCGCCACTAGCCGATTTGTTTCTCCACTCATAGCAGACACAACAACAACAACATCATGTCCTTGCTTACGTGCTGCAATCACTTTATCTGCTACATGCTGGATGCGTTCAACAGAACCTACCGACGTGCCTCCGTATTTTTGTACGATCAATGCCATTTCTGTTTAGTCCTTTTAATCAGCAGGCTAGAAAGTGCTTATTAAACACTATTTTTATAGAGAAATAAAGGGGAGTACAGTAAAAACATTAATAAGGTTTTCACTGTATTTAAATAAATTATTTAAAAATTAATAAGTTACAAACTAATGCGTTCATTATCGTATAGCCATTTTATTATACTTAACCGAAGTTACGTGGGACAACTCTAAAATGAAAACTCCACTGGCTAAAAGGCGGTGGTTTCAAGTATCGACTAAAGTCGGTGCAAGGCTGGCTGGAACATCATCACTATCACATGCTTGATTTTCGATTTAATAACTTCATCAGTAACATTGCCACACTACTTCTTACAAAATAACCCCTTGCCCATACATGCTGCCCCAAAATTGTTTCCTTATTTGGAGATATTCTATGAGTCAAGAAATATGCACTTTTACTTTTCATTTGTTGGATAAGGCGGCTAATTTTTACTTGTGGGGGAATTGAAACTAGAGCGTGTACATGGTTTGAAGATATATGCCCTTTTAAAATGTCCACCTTGTATTTACGGCATTCTTCTCTGACAATATCCCTGACACTGTTAGCAATTTCACCTGTTAGAACCTGTTTAAAGTCTTTTTAGTATGATAGCTAAAAATGCTAATAGGTTAACGAACTGTAGGCTGTTATTAAGCTTTCGTTCATACATTCCATAGCTAGCGGCATTTATCCAGCCATGCAAAAGACCTTTCGACGACCTATCGTTTTGGTGAACCTTGACGGCC
>JADGDF010000140.1 GCA_016745055.1 Thiotrichaceae bacterium
GCTCTTTCCCATTGATAAGCATCTGGATACATCTCTACATCCTTCGCCAAGGCTTCCATATTAATCTTCGTCGCGGGTTTGTTACGGGTTGTACAAGGTTCAAGTTTGTTTTGCCAGCGAAAAAGCGTTCTGATTGGAATATCAATACGCTCACCGGTTTCTTGGAAACTCAGATTGTACTTGTCTTTGGTGGCAAATACTTTTTCGCGAAATTTAAATGGGTTAGTCATGTATATATTATGACATATTATTACACATCAGCTATAAATATCTTTTGTTTGCCGACCGCTAACTTTACCATCTGTGCAATAATATTTATGATTATTTCTAATTTTAACACTTTGGTGAGCAACAAAAAATCGTTGTCCGCCCTGCTTGACTCAACATACTAAATGCAGATAAATAGGAGTAACAACATGATCTTACTGCGAACTTTTTCACTGGCTTCAATAGGTCTTATTTTTGCAATATCAATCTATGCAACTATTACAGTGGGGATAAATTGGCCTGCCATATATTTTGGTGATTTGCTTAATTTTGATTGGCGTTCACAGTTCAATACTGACTTTCTGATTCACCTCTTTTTGCTTGCAGCTTGGATTTCGTGGAGAGAAGGATTTAGTCCTAAAGGGTTTCTATTTGGTTTTTTGAGCATTTTCATGGGAGGTATGTTTGGATTTCCATATCTGCTTCTGGCAACTTAGGACGTGACGATGAGGGAAATATGCAGTTTTTTAATGTCCCTGCTAAAGCATCACATCTTTACTTAGGTTTTGTAGATGGAGATAATTCCGGACTCATTGGATTTTATGAAGATAATTTAGGAGAACTGTCAGTCAATTACGAAATTCGAAACAGCTGGGATTACCAACACAAATTTGAACCTCAACCCTCTTCTTCTGTTAATACAGGCAAAATTTTGCATTACACGTTTGATGATCAGATCTATATCAACCCTGATACAACTTCTGAACAATCCCGAATATTTGATAGCTTAGGTGATACCAGCGGTTTTGGGTTTCACGGTATATTATCCGATCCTGACAACGCAGAATTTTCCTATCAAGATGCGAAGTATAATATGGCTGTGAAAATGCGTGAAGACGCAGCAATCAAAATTGTTCACCCTTTACAATTTCGCCTTTTACACGGAATATCTGGAGTGCCAATAGGCGGTTCTTGGTCAATTGCAACTTGGTTTAAGTATGACGCAGAACACCCTAACTTTTCTATCAAGCCAGCTCAACTTTCTTGTCATTGGCCAGGATGTCGGACTGGTCCTCATATTTTCGCCGATGCTTCCAATAATTATGAACTGAGTACTACTGAAACACATAAACCAGGTAATACCGATTTATTATTTTCTGTGAGATTCGTCGGCAGCGGATTTTACATGACTGACCTTGAAGCAGGATGGCACCATTTAGTTGTTATTGGTACAGAAGGTAAAACACGTTTTTATATTGACGGTGAATTTGTCGGGCAAACTGCTACACAACTGACAAGTAACATTGAATATATTCAAGCTTGGATGCTTGATGATTTTCGGATTTATAACCGCGTATTGTCACCTTCTGAGATTAGTGTACTGGCTGAAAAATCGACAGAACCCCCTGTTGTTACACCTTCACCAAACCAATGCATAACCTCTTATTCTTCAGATGGAAACTTACATATTCCCTGTTTGTCTCTTCCAGAAAACTATGACACCACTCGACTTTATGATATTCAGTTAAATCAATATCCTAGAGGTTTCGTTTTTGAACTAGATGTGAATAGCATTAAACCCAGTAAATTTCAACAGTAAACGCTAACATCTTTTCCACTCCACTTGTAAAGATAAAATATTACTTGCCTTTTGCAAGTGAGCTTTTGTAGGAAATTTAGCCAGAACAGACAATTCATGCTTACGCGAATCCTTTAAATTTACCGCTCTAAATCATCTACAGCTTTCAACATCGCAATTTTTTCAGCCACTGATAGTACATTAGGCAACCGTGTTTGTTTAAACAAACATTCAATTACAATATTCCTCAAGATTTTTAGACCTACTTTTAATTATTACCATACTGCTTACAGTAAAAAATTACAAATTAGGTGGAAACTGAAAAGGTAACATTATTGTTGTCAAATGCCTTTCAACAGGTGATAGCGGTTTGGATAAAGTTGCTTGTTCATCTAAGTAAACTAAAATGTCATAAAATTGCCGAATGTTTTGCACAAATTCAACCGGTTCATAGCCTCGTGCATAACCATAGGTTGTTTTTCGGTACCATTTAGGCTTTGTTAACAATGGTAAACGTTTTTTGACATCTATCCAATGATTAGCATTACCCCTTAGGTGGCGAGTAAGTTTGCGAGCATCAATTAAATGGCCAAAACCAATATTATAAGCAGCTAAAGCCAGCCAAGTTTTATCAGGCTCATCGACTTTGTTAGAAATACGTCTTTTAATGTTCATTAAATAACGTGCACCACCTTCAATACTTGAAAAAGGGTCTTCTCGGTCTTCAACACCAAGTTCCTCAGCGGTCATTCTGGTCAGCATCATCATGCCTTTAACCCCAGTCCGTGAAACCGCTTTTGGATTCCAATGAGATTCTTGATAACCCAATGCAGCTAAAAAGCGCCAATCAACATGATAACGTGCTGCCACTTGTTCAAAATATTTGCGATATAACGGTAATCGTTCTCGAATATGATGATGAAAATCTCGAATACGAATGTCATCAAAGTAAGTGTCACTCAAATGGCCATAGTACCGTTCTAAAAGTTGTTTTAGTTCACCAGAACGTTGTAAGCGGTTAAAAAAGCGGATAGCGGCTAAATATAAACTATCATCTTCACTAAAACGAGGAAAAGCCCAAGCAAGCGTTTGCTTTTGCGGTAGACTGAATACAATCTGTAAATTGGGATAAAAAGCCTTGCCATAAGACACTTCAGTAGAATCTAACAACGCATAACGTACTTTTTTTTGCCATACTTGTTTAATCAACTCAAGAGGTGTTACATTTGCTAAAACTTTCCATTGAATATGCGGATAATTTTGTTGCCAATGCGTTAATTGTAGGAACTGATTACTGTCTTGAAGCAGGTAAATAGCGGTGTCTTTTGGCAAGTCAGCAAGACTAGTTGGCAATTTTCTTGATTTTCTACTAAGAAGTTGATGACGCGCTTTTTGGTAACTAGGTCCAAAACGCAGCATTAGTTTGCGTTGATGGTGAATAGCCAACCCAGCAGCAGCAAAATGTACTTGCTGTCCAGTGACTACTGGCAAAAGTGTTGCCACATCATTGACGACAGTAACTTTTAACTCAACGCCTAACTCTTGACTAAAACGCTTTGCCAGTTCATATTCAATGCCTTTGGGAGATTGATAGCCATTTACATAAGTTGTCCAACCTGGACGGGTAGCAAATCTCAACTCACCTTCTGCTTGAACACGTTCTAGCACTGTTTTTTCTGGAGTGCATAAAGTGACAATAAAACCGAGGAAAAGAGTGATAAGTAGTTTCACTATTTTCTCCTGTATATTTCAGGAATATAAATAGTGAGTACTATAAACTAAAAAAAGACCTACTAACATGTCGTCTTTCGTAGGTCTTTACCGATATTAGCTCAAAGCTTGGAAAATTTTGTCTCGGATGTCTTCAACACCACCTACACCAGGGATGTTAACATATTTAGGAGAGTTAGCTTCACCCGAATTTGCCCATTTTGAATAATATTCAACTAAGGGTTCAGTTTGTTCATGGTAAATTGTTAAACGTTTTCTAACGGTTTCTTCTTGATCATCATCACGTTGAATCAAATCTTCACCCGTTTCGTCATCTTTACCTTCCACTTTTGGTGGATTAAAGACTACGTGATAAGTACGACCAGACGTTAAGTGAACACGACGACCACTCATACGTTTAACGATTTCTTCATCTTCAACGGCAATTTCAACAACATAATCAATACCAACACCGGCCTCTTTCATCGCATCAGCTTGAGGAATAGTGCGTGGAAAGCCATCAAATAAGAAACCATTTTCGCAATCAGGTTGCTGAATACGGTCTTTCACCAAACCAATGATGATGTCGTCAGAAACTAATCCGCCTTCATCCATAATTTTTTTGGCAGCCACCCCCAATTCTGTACCCGCCTTAACGGCTGCGCGTAACATATCGCCAGTAGAAATTTGAGGAATATTATATTTATCCTTAATGTAGCTGGCTTGAGTACCTTTACCTGCACCAGGGCCACCTAATAGAATTAAACGCATTGATTGTTTCTCCTAAACATTGTTCAAAAAGAAATAACGGATAAAAAATTACATAGCTTACCAAAAAATGACAGTTAAAACATTTTTACTTTTGAAATAGAATTAAGATATTAGCTTTTTCTCAAATCAATCACTTTAAATTATTACAAAAACTAGAGATTATGGAACTTCCCTTTCTGTTTATCATTAGCATATGACAAGATGTTTCACGGCGATTTAGAAAGACACTTTTTTTTCAAAAAAGCTTGATATTTACATTAGTACTATATAATTATTTGCAGAATACTACCTACTTCTGTTGCCAACAGTCGAGTATGGTTTTTAACCAAATTATGCGTCAATACATCGCAGATAAGCTTGCTCCAAATCATCAGCGGCAAACATTTGGCAACATTCGTTAGGTGTACCAATAAATTTTAGTTTTCCTTCATGTAAAATAGCCATGCGGTCACACAAAGTTTCAACATCTGCCAACAAATGGGTGCTAAAAAATAAGGTAATTTTATGCTTCAAAGTAGCTAAGTATTTTTTGATATACGCTCTAGCTTTGGGATCTAACCCACTCATAGGTTCATCTAAAACTAATAATTTTTTATCGCTCAAAAAACAAGCCGCTAAACCTAACTTTTGAGCCATACCTTTAGAATAATCACGTATAGGTTGTTTTAATGCATTGATTGGTAAGTTCAGTACCTGACAAATATTTGTAATATTAGCTTCACTATAATTATGTCCATGCAATTTTGCCATATATTTTAAAAATTGATAACCTGAGAGAAAATAAGGTGGGATAAATTGTTCAGGCAGAAAAGCAAGCTGCACCCTCGATTGTGGGTGAGTATGATGAATATTTAATATCTCAATTTGGCCAGTGCTTAAATCACAGAAGTCTAACAGCACCTTCATTAAGGTTGTTTTACCAGCACCATTCACACCAACTAAACCAAAGAACTCTCCTTCATAAATTTCTAAATTAATATGATTAAGTACAGACTGAGATTGGTAGTTTTTATAAACATTCTGGAACTTAATAACGCTTATTCTATTCATGTTACAATGGTTTAAACAGCAAATATACAAACCTTAAGTCATTAAGAAAATCAATCCCCCTTGGTTTTTCTTAGATAAAGAAAAAGCCTCCCTTGGTAATTTTAACGACTAGCGACCCTCTATAATGAAATAAGATATGTTTGAGGACTGAGAATGTTCAAAATCAATTGTACCCATAGGGGCAGTTAGTGCTTGAAAATAAAGTTTGTCAACAAAACGTAAACGGGGTGAATCTAACAAACCTGCAATATTTACAGAAACTCTAATCCAATCAGAGTTTTTTGTATTTTCTGACTTAATTTCTTCTGGTGACATAAGTACACCCACAGGTCCAAGCTCAGTTTCATTTGGCCAATAGTTAACTAAATCATAGCTATTAATTTTAGCTAATATTGTTAATGTTTGCGGATCAAGCATTAACTGACCCACTCGACTAAGTGGCCAACTATCCCTGCTTCCTGGCCGCGTACTGACTGCTAGAAAAATATCCATGGTCATATCAGTTCTAATACCTTCAATAAAGAAGTCGATATATACGTGGGGAGAATTTCGTTCTACAACATCAAAATTGACTGTACCAGTTTTAAAACTGTTACTATTCAATAGTGGACTAATATCTACTGTTTTACTTGCATTACTATGTTCTTCAAAACTTATCAATACTGCAGGATAAGTTGACTGAGATAGCGCTAACGCAGGAATAAAGCTCGTATGTTGTTCATCAGAAGCATAAGTAATTTTTAAGCTACTTCCAACAATAACCAGTACTAATAGGCTTAATTTAACTAAGATTTGTAAGGTTTTCATGGTAATTCTCCAAAATTCTTGTCCTTATTAATATCATAGCAGATCATCTTGTCTTCTTCAGAATAAATTCCCCAAAAGGCGTCTTTACTTTTCTGTAACCTTCAAAGGAGGAGGGAGATAAATCAACCTTGCCCGCTTCTTTTTCTATAGGTGCAACGGACGCGAATCGGCCACTATTATTTATAGTTGACATATCTTCCATAGAATCTGATTTTGTTGATTCACTATCCATAGAAATGGTCGTTGACACTTCTTCCTTTTGTCGTACTAAAAAATCGCCAAATGGTGTTTTTATTTTGTGATAACCAGGAGGAATGTCTTGGTCAGGAATGACAGACCGAGTAAATTTTTTATCTTTCAAATTATTCCCTGTTGTTTGAGGTTCTTCATTTTGAATAGGAACATTACTGTGTAGATATAGCTGCTTTTCTTCCCCTAGCTCTGAATTTAAAAGAACAAATTTAGGGTTGATTTTAACGACACGCCACTTGCCAATAGTTTCACCTTCATTAACAGTTATTTTAGCTTTCTCTGTTTGGCTTATCGTTGTAGAGATAATGTAAGCAGTCTTTCTTTCTCCAATAACACTTACACCCTGCAAATATAATTCTTCAGTCCACGCATCTACACTTAAAAACAATATAAAAATACACATAATTGTTTTCATTACAATTCTCCGTTTTCAGGCCAGCTCTGCATTCTATCTAAATTTAAAATAATGATTACAAAACAGCGAATCAACATGCTCGACTAAATGAATAATTTTACAACGACATAACTCTGAACTATACACCGTTTTTCCGTATCACACTAGATATCAATTCGATGTAAATTTTGCTTAAATAATTTTTTTTGAAATCATTAATACTTTGGAAATAAACATTTGTATTTCACCCCTTCACGTGGCTGTGCCATCATGGGTGCAACAGTTTTTCGCCAGTTTAAATAATGTTCAGTTCGCTTATGCGCGGCAGCATCTTCTTCTGAAGCATAAGATTCATAAAGAATAAATTTACAAGCATCAACTGGGTCCTGTAAAACATCAAATCGCCGATTACCACCTTCTTGAATAGACCCTTCATGATTTAAATGTATAGCCTCAATAAAATCATGTACATTTTCAGGTTTTACATAAACATGTACCAATGTCACATCCATATACCTATCCACTCAATATTATTTTAGATACTTGTAGTTTACATCACTTTTTAGGTGATTTTCTACATTAATCTCAGGGAAATTAACTACTTGATCCTTAGAACCTGTTTAAAGTTTTTGAAAAAATCAAAAGTCTGTCAGATAATGGAACAATGAGAAAAACATACCCCAGCGACCTAATTCGCAAACAATTTGAACAAATCCAACCCGTTCTGGAAAGCGCTCGCAAACGTACAAGTCTAAGGAAGGTAGAACTTTATGAAATCTTTTGTGCGTTGTTATATGTGCTCAAAAGTGGTTGTCAGTGGAGAATGCTACCTGAAGATTTTCCTAAATGGCAACTGGTGTATGACTACTGGAAAACTTGGAGCAAAACTGATGAAGGTAAACCAAGTTTACTGGAACAACTCTTAAAAAAAACAGGTTGGCGTGGCGCGAGAGAACCTTGGATGCAATGCCACTCCAAGTATGTTGATAGTTGACTTACAGAGTGTAAAGAACGTTGACTGCGCTGAGAAAAAAGGTGATGACGCAGGCAAGAAAGTATCAGGTATCAAGCGGCATATAGCTGTAGATACACAAGGTTTTCCACATGCCATTGAAGTAACAACGGCTAATGTAACAGATAAGAAGGGAACTTTGGAGGCTTTTGAACGTTGTGAATTGTTCGGTGTAGAAAAGGTATTAGTGGATGGTGGATATACCGGAGCACCTTTTGCCAAAGAAGTAAAACATAAACTCCAAGCAACAGTTGAAGTCGTCAAACGTCGTGAACTGCATACCTTTAAAGCCTTGCCCAAGCGATGGATTGTTGAAAGGTCTTTTGCTTGGTTGGATAAGTGTCGAAGACTTTGGAAAAACTGCGAAAGAAACCTCAATTCTAGTCTACAATTCGTTATGCTAGCTTTTTTGGCTATCATTCTTAAAAGACTTTAAACAGGTTCTTAAGTTGCTCAGTCATCCAAGTTTCTAAAATAATTTGAGCTGCCACGGCGTCTTTAAGCACTTCCTTCTTAGTGTAGCGTTGCGGTAATCTTTCTGCTGCAGCAATGGTAGAAAGTGTTTCTTCAATATTATACACTGGCAAATGGTAACGGGTATATAGTTGGTGACTAAAGTGGCGAATCTGCTCTGTGATAATATTATCAGAACCATCAGCATGATAGGGTAATCCCACAATAAATATTTGAGGTTGCCAATTTTTAACCAGTTGTGTAATTTGTGGCCACTCAATTTGTTGATGTACACGCAAAATAGAAACCGGCTGTGCAGTTGAAGTTAAGGTTTGTCCAACAGCAACACCTATTCGTTTAGTCCCATAGTCAAATCCCATAAGAGTTTTAGGTTGTGCTGTTAAAGTATCCATATAAGTTTTCATTTTTTAGTTTAAAACAATAGATTACTAACATTATGCAAGTAATTCAATACAATAACTTTTAAAATAGAGCACTTGTATATACTTTACAACTCTATGTAGTATTTCAATAACAATTGGGGAAATTTCAGGACTAAGTTACGTGCTACATAAAGTACTCTTCTCACCACGAGATATAAAAACTATTATGCCTTTGTAGATTATTTAATAACTAAAACAATGGGATACAGCTTATATCTACACAGAAAATATGCCAAGTTTATGCCATGCAATCCAAAAAGTTATTGGATTATTTTTGAGATGGGAAATGAAAATAGGTAGGTAATTATAAAATAGGCTATGGTGAGTCAGTGCTATTACTTAATGCTAAGTCAATTTTTGCTTGAAGCTGACTAATTTGTTGATGAAGCTGTGTTTGTTGAGCTTCTTGTTGATACTTATACTGCAGATATTCATGAATAATATTCAAGGCGCTAACAACTACCATTCTTTCACTACCAACAACTTTTCCCCCTTCACGAACTTCTTGTACTTTTTGGGATAAAATATTAGCTGACGTAATCAACGTTTCTCGTTCTTCTTCAGGACAAGCAAGCACATAATCTTTTCCCAAAATGCGCAAATTTACAGGTGAAGAATTACTACTACTCATATTGTTGACTACCAGCTTCAATGGATTTTAACCGTTGAACAATGCCTTCAATACGTGTACGTGCAAGAGAGTTTTTTTCCAGCAAGTGACTTCGTTCTGACATTAAATCTGCTTGTTCTTCTCGCAACATTTGGTTTTCTTCTGTGAGTTGATGACATAAACGAATTAATGCATCAATCTTAGTTTCGAGAAAATTTAAATCGGCTGGATGATTTGCCATGCAAAAACTAATTACTAAATGAAATTTTAACAGAATGCATTACTGAAGCATGACATTTTCAACTTCGGCAATACGCTGATAACCTGGATAATTTAATTTTAACACACGCAGGGCATTGTTTGACAAATCATTCAATCCCAAAACTTTGTAGGCTTTTGCCACAATGACTAATGCCTCAGGAACAGCAGGTGTTTTTTGATAGGATTCAATCACATATTTAGCACGATTCACTGCTGCAACATAAGCACTACGCTTCATGTAATACCTTGCAACATGTAATTCATATTCAGCAAGATTATTACGCAAAAAAATCATGCGTTCTCGGGAATCTTTTAAATATTTACTTTCAGGATAACGTTTAGCCAGTTCGGCAAAATCTCTAAATGAATCAACCGCAGCAGCTTGATCACGTTGTGATCTATCTATAGGTAAGTAACGGCTAATAATGCCCTGATCGCGTTCAAAATTAACTAAACCTTTTAGATAGTACACATAATCTAAATTTGTATGGCGTGGATATAGTTTAATAAAACGTTCCGCTGTTGCAATGGCTGACTCAGGTTCTTCAAATTTATAGTAAGCATACATCATATCCAATTGTGCTTGCTGAGCAAAACGTTCAAAAGGAAATTTAGCCTCTAAAATTTCGTAAAATTTAATGGCTCTTTCATAGTCGCCACTGTCAAGCGATTCTTTCGCTTCACCGTAAATACGCTGTGCTGACCAGCCATAGGTTTCATCTTTTTTATTCAATGAACCACAAGCGGTCAGGCTAACTAAGACAAATACTGACAATATCAATCTAATGAATTTCATGCAATCATTAATAAGGTAAAAATTAAGGAAGGGTGGTGGAGGCGGCGGGACAGTGATTCCACTATTTTCATAATGGCCTGGACTATTCCTTCATCTGAAAATTAATCAGATGGAGGGTGTTTATGGATAAATCCATCCTAGTAATTCATAGAAATTTTTCTTAAAATTGTTCAGCCCCAACCCTACTTTTGGAGCAATTAAAATTGTTTGGAGCAATTTCAGCCCCAACCCTACTTTAAGAGTAAAACAATTTCCTTAGAACTCTATGAGTCTCTAGCGAGCTTACCTGTTTCCAGTTCACCCGACGGCGTTAGCATATTCCTATCCTTTAGAAACTTAGCGTTCACCGTTTGAACCCTCTTTTCCATTAAGCATCACTGCTTAAGGCAACCTAACTGATCGAACCCGCGTCCGCAAATCCTCCGCCTGCGGTTCTACATGTTTAGCCATGTCTTTAATTTAGCTGTTAACCATCCGACTGGCAGGATAAATCAACAGTGAGTCTAGTGAGATTTAGCAGCGCCAACCCTAGACAAATCTTTGCTGCGAGCTTGCGTAATTTGACCTCTACAAATCTAAGTGCACAAGCGCAACCTAGGCAGAGGTTTAGCCCTTAAGCGGCTAAAGCGTATACTTCGTCGTTTGCGAGTATTGTTTTACAGTAGTTTTACGAGGTCCTGCAACTCGACATGCTCCTCAGGTTTTGTAATCCACGTCGAAGCCATGTCGCCCCCACAGGAAAATAATACCTAAACTTCAGTATAGCATATAGGTTAACAAAGTAAAGTTTTTTATCAGCATTAAAAATTTAAACTCGAGACTTGGCAAATGACTTCTTTTCGCCACAGCTCATGTATAGAACCGATTTGAAATCTATTAAACTCTCGAAAAAAAACAGAATGATTTGCTTAGGAAGAAAGGTTTTATTTCTGCTAAAGCTCGGTGGATGATTGAACCTTCTAACCTTTGGGGAAAGCGGTGTACGTCTAGTTAAGCGTTTTGAAAGAATGCTATCAAATACCAATGATAAACTTAAAGGGTGTTTTTCTCATCTTAGAACCTGTTTAAAGTTTTTTTAGAATGATAGCCAAAAAAGCTAGTATAACGAACTGTAAGCTAGAATTGAGGTTTCTTTCGCAGTTTTTCCAAAGTCTTCGA
>JADGDF010000141.1 GCA_016745055.1 Thiotrichaceae bacterium
TCTTGGACAATACGCATAACAAATCTTCCATCTTCAGTAACTAACTCGTCATTATATCATCTATAACACTTCCTACTCTAATATCTCTACGGCTTTTTATTACTTTGAATAAATACAAATGCCAAATTTTTATGAGCTAAAAATATATTTAATTTGGAACAGTTAAACCTTAATAAATTAGCGTTCAATTGATTTCCACTGCCGAATAATGTTAAGTCGTTGCTCGCGCAACTTTTCAGCAATTTCACTGCCTTGCCAACCAGCGGCAATAATTGGTTTAATGTCAATTTGTTGAACTAGGGCAAAAATTTGGCGAAATAGGTTAGCTTGAGGATAGTCTATATTTTCAAAACCTTGTCGACCCTTGGCATCTGCTTCGCAGACTAATAAAAACTGTTCAAACCGCTGTGGCTGGCGAAATGCATCTAAACCTTGTAAAGCATTTAATATAGTTCCTGTGCGTAATTCCAATAGGTGGTGACAATGGGTATGGTAACGGGCGACCGCAAGGGCTAATGCTTTGTAGTAACGTGGCACACAGCAACGCTGACAAAATATTTTAATTAAATCAACGCTACGCATTTCATGACCCGCATGCCCTGGCAAAATATTTGATGGTGTTGTTCCCTTGCCAAAATCGTGTGTGAGCACGGCAAACAATACTTGGGTATCGTCTGTTAAGTGACGCGCTTGCTGTAAACATAGCAGTGTATGTACACCCACATCAATTTCAGGATGATAAATGGCAGGTTGTGGGACGCCAAATAAATTATCAATTTCAGGAAAAATTTGGGCTAATGCACCACAAGTACGCAATACTTCAAAAAAACGTTGCGGATGTAACTCCTCTAATGCTTTGACTGTTTCTTGCCAAACCCGCTCTGGCACCAATGCATCAACTTCACCATTCTCTACCATTGTGCGCATTAAAGTGAGTGTATCTTCTGCAATAGTGAAATTGTAACGGGCAGCAAATCGCGCCACGCGTAAAACACGCACTGGGTCTTCTACAAAAGCATTGGATACATGGCGTAAAATACCAGCCTGTAAATCAGCTTGTCCATTGAAGGGATCAATTAAATTACCCGTTTCGTCAGTGGCTATTGCATTAATCGTTAAATCACGCCGCTTTAAGTCTTCTTCCAAAGTTACTTCTGGTGCAGCGTGAACTTGAAAACCCGTATACCCTTTATCAGTTTTACGTTCAGTACGAGCTAAGGCATACTCTTCATGTGTCTTAGGATGCAAAAAAACCGGAAAATCTTTTCCTACCTGAATATAGCCTAGTGCTAACATTTGTTCAGAGGTTGCGCCCACAACTACCCAATCTCTGTCTTTACTTGCTTTGCCAAGTAATGTGTCTCGAACACAACCCCCTACTTGATAGATTTTCATAATTTGCTATGTTGGTAATAATGTGTCGTTGGTATCAATTAAGAGAAGAGTACTCAATAATAAATGAGTATTTTAAACGTAACACTACCATATTGAATACTGGCTTGTTTATATTTGGTATCTTAAGAATAATGTTTGTACTGGGTAACTGGACTTCTCGCAAAAACAGTGTTATAAAACTTTAATTCGCTGATTAGCAAAATAAATAAGTTTTAGCACCCCAGCAAGAGGTTTTCATGTCTCAACAAAGCCAATTTTCCTTACTCAAACAAAAACGTTTTGCACCTTATTTTCTTACGCAATTTTTAGGTGCGTTTAATGATAACGTTTATAAAAATGCGTTGATTATTTTAATCGCTTTCCAAGCAAATAACTTATTGGGTAGCTCAGATAATTCAAATTATTTAATTAATTTGAGCGCTGCTTTATTTATTTTACCTTTTTTCTTATTTTCGGCAACTGCAGGTCAATTAGCAGATAAGTTTGAAAAATCTCGTTTAATTCGTCAGGTTAAATTGCTTGAAATTGGCATTATGGCTTTAGCAATCATTGGATTTTATTTACAAAATTTATATTTTTTAATGGGGATTTTATTTCTCATGGGCATACAATCTACCTTGTTTGGCCCACTAAAATATGGCATTTTGCCACAACACCTTACAACAGAGGAACTGATTGGTGGCAATGGATTAGTGGAAATGGGGACTTTTTTGGCTATTTTATTGGGTACAATTGCAGGGGGAGTTTTAATTGGTATTTCAGAAATAGGTCATTTGATTGTCTCTGCAATTGTCATCAGCATTGCAATATTGGGCTATATTTCAAGTCTAGGTATTCCCACTGCGCCACCTGTTGCCCCTCAACTTCGCATCAATTGGAATCCTGTTACAGAAACTTGGCGTAGCCTTCTTTTTCTTTATCAGCACCGCCTCATTTTTCTGTCAATTTTAGCTATTTCCTGGTTTTGGTTTTTTGGCGCCCTATATTTAACCCAATTTCCCAACTATACGCGCCTAACTTTACAGGGCAATGAACAAGTTGCCACATTGCTACTCACATTATTATCGTTGGGCATTGGCATTGGTTCACTCTTTTGCGAAAAATTATCTGGTCACAAAGTTGAAATGGGATTAGTTCCTTTTGGCGCCATAGGCATTACTTTATTTAGTTTTGACTTATCTCTGATTCAAATTGAAACTGTTATTTCAGGCGAGTTACGTAATGCAATAACTTTTTGGCAAATGCCTAATGGTTGGCGCATTATGTTAGATGTTTTAGGCGTTGGCATATTTGGTGGCTTTTATATTGTGCCTTTATATGCTTTGGTGCAGCAACGTACTAAGCCAAATCATGTATCCCGTGTGATTGCTAGTAACAATATCATTAGTGCTTTATTTATGGTATTGTCCTCAATAACTGCGATAGTATTACTAACTGGTTTTAATTTTACGATTCCTGAGTTATTTTTGACTGTGTCAATTGCTAATATTGTAGTAACAGGCATTATTTTTTTGATTGTGCCTGAATTTCTAACCCGTTTTTGGAAATGGCTTTTAAAACGTTACTAAGGATAAGGACTAAATAACTTCAACAACTTTTTAATCAGACCTGGTAGGTTTTAAAAACTTGCCAGGTCTTGTTTCAAGTTTTATTAAATTCCCATTCCTAAAGAAAAAACAAAACTAGATATTTGCTGAATATATTATTATGAAAAACTTTACTTTTTTTACCATTACTTTATTAGTAAATGTTCCACTGATGGGCGTTGCAAACCCTGTTGATATTGGTCTTTACCATAGTTGTGCTATTTCTTCAAATAACACAGTGAATTGTTGGGGAAAACCGCCTAAACATGCTCAAAAAACGATTAAACCACCTGAAGGCCAATTTTTGCAACTCAGTGCAAACATGGTGCATATATGTGGACTTCAGACAGATAACACGGTAATTTGTTGGGGGAAAAATTTAGAGAAGCAGCTTGATGCACCCTCGACAGTGTTTATCCAAATTGCTGCTGGACGTTACCATAATTGTGGTTTACAGACAGATAATACCATTATTTGTTGGGGAGAACCCAAAGAGGATAACGATTATGGCCAATTAGAGGCACCAACCGGTAATTTTCAACAAATTACTGCAGGTTGGCACCATAACTGTGGACTAGATTTTGAAGGCACCGTTTTGTGTTGGGGAAGAAGTGATAATCCTTGGAATAATAATCCACCAGCAAATATTGGTAGTCAAATAGATACGCCACCAGAAACTTTTACCAAAATTACCTCTGGCGGATGGCATAACTGTGGTATTCGATTAGATGGAACTGTTTACTGTTGGGGACATAATGGTGATGGCCAAGGTAATGTACCAGAAGGTCAATTTATCCAAATTCATGCGGGCACATACACAACTTGTGGTATTCGCACTGATCATGCGTTAGTTTGTTGGGGATGGAGCAAAAGTGGCCAAGCTAAGCCACCAAGTAGTACTTGTATTAAACACTCTGACAACTGGCCAAAAGTAACGTGTACCACCCAAGATAAAGATTTTGCTCATGTTGTCATTGCAGACTCAGGAGAGATTGCGCATAGTTGTGCAGTAAAACTGGACAACACACTTGTTTGCTGGGGAAATAATAAAGAAAGACAAACTAAGGTACCAGAAACATTTACGTTAAATACAGAAACTGTTGCTTGTGATTTAAAAAATTGTCTTACTGACAAGCCTTGCCTTTGTTTTAATGAACAGCCAACTGTCTACCAAATAGGCGATCAACTTCAGGTAAGTTTAGATTTACAAACAGAAAATACTGAAGCAATATACGATTTATACGTTATAGTTGAGTTTCCAACGCAAAGTATAACACCTACTTACCGCTATTTTACCAATGATCAACAGTTCCTTGAAGAAGCGAATGCTTATCAACAAGCTATTGCTTTACAAACACAACATTTTAATTTGATTAGTGCGACAGTTACCTCTTGTACTCCAGGTATTTATCCAATATATGCGGGCTTAATAGCAGAAGGTAAACCAGCGCAAGTAGAGAACTTAGTGTCTAATCTCGCTCAAACTCAAGTGAAATTTGAAACAGATTGTATGCAATAGTCAGGAATCAGCAAAAAGGTTTTTCTCCTGATTATTGGTTTCTTGCATTCTACAGATATTCTAAACTTTTGAATCCTCTTAAAGACAGAGTTCATTTTGCTTATTAAATCTGTTAAAGTTGCTTCATGTTTTCTGTTTATCACCGTTTCCCCATTATTGTACATGATATTTGTATAGTCGCCATTGCCTGGGCATTGGCGTTTCTCATACGTTATGACTGGCCTTTAGCTAATGATATTGAAATCATTTTTTGGCATACTTCTCCCATTGTTGTTTTAAGCCAGAGTTTTATACTATGGTATAGCGGCTTATATCGTGGGATATGGCGATTTACTAGCTTACCAGACCTTGCCACTATTTTTCGGGCCGTGATTCTTGGTACGCTCGCCATTGTTTTAATGCTCACGTTATTTAACCGTTTGGAAGGCATTCCACGTTCCACATTACTGCTCTATCCCCTATTGCTCATCTTTCTGCTTGGTACACCCCGTATGTTGTATCGAGTATGGAATGAACGTTCACTTCTATTAACAACAAAAGTTAATCAACATGTGTTGGTATTAGGCGCAGGCTCTTCAGGTGATATGTTAGTACGAGATATGTTGCGCAACCCAAATTCTGGTTACATTCCTGTCGGCTTTTTGGATGATAATCCACGATTGCATGGCGGCAAAGTGCAAGGTGTGGTTGTGTTAGATGATACTCGTAAAACCTTTGAAATGGTTGAGACACTTAAAGTCGATTTAATCGTAATTGCGATGCCTTCTGCCTCTGATGAGCAAATGCAGCAGGTTGTCGATTTATGTGAAAAATGTCATATTCCCTTTAGAACTTTGCCTAAATTGGATGATATTGTCAATCGACAAGTCAATATTAACGCATTGCGAGACGTTTCAATTGATGATTTACTGGGGCGCGCGAAGGTTCAACTGGATTGGCAAATTATCTCTGAAGGTTTAACTGAAAAAGTGGTGATGGTCACAGGCGGAGGAGGCTCAATTGGCAGCGAGTTATGTCGTCAAATTGCCCGCTTACAACCGATAGCGTTAATTATTTTTGAACGTTGCGAATTTAATTTATATCAAATTGAACTCAAGCTAAAACAAGAATTTCCAACTTTAAAATTATACGCTTGTCTCGGTGACATTACGGATGAAATTGCTGTTCAGCATATTCTGCAACAATATCAACCTCAAGTTGTTTTTCACGCTGCAGCTTATAAACATGTGCCTATGTTACAGTTTCAAACAAGAGAAGCGGTTAGAAATAATATTTTAGGCACCAAAATTTTAGTAAAAAATGCCGTTCAATATCATTGCCAAACGTTTATCATGATTTCAACAGATAAAGCGGTTAATCCCAGCAATGTCATGGGGACAACAAAAAGAGTTGCTGAATTACACTGTCAGGCCATGAATCAACAATCAAACACCAAATTTATTACGGTACGTTTTGGTAATGTGTTAGGTTCAGCAGGAAGCGTGGTTCCTCTTTTTAAAAAGCAAATTGCACAAGGTGGGCCTGTTACCGTCACGCATCCCGACATTAATCGTTATTTCATGACCATTCCGGAAGCTTGCCAACTCATTTTGCAGGCTGCCGTAATGGGTTGTGGCGGAGAAATTTTTGTATTAGATATGGGTAAACCAATTAGAATTAAATATTTGGCTGAACAAATGATTAAACTATCAGGCAAAACACCTGAAAAAGAGATTGAAATAATCTATACAGGTTTACGACCTGGCGAAAAATTGCATGAAGAGTTGTTTCACAAAGATGAAAAACTGAAACAAACCCAACATGCCAAAATTTTATTAGCTGAACATCGTCCTTATGATGAGCAAGATTTAGACAAAGGTCTCATACAATTATCCCAGCAATGTGATAGTTACTCAGAAACGATGCTACAACAAACATTAAAACAATTAGTCCCTGAAATGGAATATAACCGTTGAATTTTGGTAGTTCATCAACACAATTTTCACGACAATACCTTTATTTCAAGCTAACTTTCACACCATTTTTGCCAAATTTGTCGATAATGGATTTCCAAGTGTTTAACAAAGGTGGGAGCATCCATTAATGGCGATGCTTGCATGGTTTCGCGTAAAGTTTGGCGTAGCTGACTTAAACGTTCCAGATCGTTAGCTAAATTGACACAAATATCCACATATTCTTCTGAGCTCTTTGCAATTAAAGCGTGTAACCCCAAAGTGGATAAATGCGCCAATCCAACTCGTGCAGGCGGAATATCACCCACCCAAGTGACGACTGGAATACCCATCCATAAAGCTTCGCAGGTTGTTGTACCCCCATTGTAGGGATGACTATCTAAAGCAATATCAACCTGGTGATAAGCGTTAAGGTGTTGAGGTACAGGATCAGCATCTTCAATAATTAAACGATCAGTTGCAATGCCTAGTAAAAGTAGTTGAGTTTCAAAATTTTGTCGAGTATCTGAATCATTGGACAATACCCTAGATTTTAGCAATAACTTAGAGTTTGGCACACGCTGTAAAATTTTTGCCCAAGTTTCAATTAAAGGCTGATTTAATTTGTAATAATGATTAAAACAGCTAAACGTAATGTAACCTTTGTCTTTAGCAGGTAACTCGTTTACGGGCGGCGTATTTTGGGGTGGTGCGTAACAAATTAAATCGGCAGGCATACGTAAAGGTATTTCAGGCCCGTAGATTTTATCTTCGGGGTCTAAATAGTAATCTGTAATTCGGTAGTCTATAGTTTTAATGCCTGTTGTACTGGGGTAACCCATGTAAGTGACCTGTACTGGCGCAGGTTTTCTGGCAAAGACAAGTAACCGATTGCCTGCCGTATGCCCAGATAAATCAACTAAAATGTCAATTTCATCCTCACGAATTTGTTGTGCCAAGGCCTCATCATTTAAATGTGCACAATCTAACCAATAGTCAGCTTGTTGTTTTATTGCCTCGGTAATTTGATCATAGCGCGTTTCAGTATAGTAGCAGTAAACTTCATATTGTTCATGATCATGCTGTTCAAAAATGGGTAAAATAAAATAGGCGGCAGAATGGCTTCTAAAATCCCCTGACACGTAGCCAATTTTTAATTTTTTGTTAGGTTCACGCAAATTTTGGTGTAATTGAACCTGTTTTGTTAAATTTGCCGCCTGTTGTTGGTAAAAATTATCGTGTTCAGCCAATATTGATGAACGACTTTCAGTTGCACTGTAGTTTAAAGTAAATACTAAATTACTGTGCATGGAAGTTACTTGAGGATAATTTATCAACACTTGGCGATAGTATTGAATGGCTTGATCAATTAATCCTTTATCTTTCAAGATGCCCCCTAAATTACCAGCAGCATCCAAGTAGTTTGGCGTTAATTTTAGGGCTTGTTCATAACATTGGGCTGCTTCTGTTAATTTTCCTTGTAATCTTAATACATTACCCAAGTTATTATGGGCTTCAGATAAATTGGGGTTACAATGAATTGCTTTACTATAACATTGTGCAGCTTCGATCAAATGACCTTGATATTCCAAGGCAATTCCAAAATTGATATGTGCTTCAGCATAAGTAGGTCTTAAAGCCAGTGCTTTTTGATAATATTCAATGGCTTCTTTAAATTTGCCTTGTCGCCGTAGCACAATGCCTAAATTACTGTATCCTTCTGCATTATTTGGGTCAATAGCCATTGTTTGTCTAAAGCAACTAACCGCTTCTGGCAATTTACCTATAGTACTAAACACAATGCCCATTTGGTTATAAGCATCAATGTGATTGGGTGCAAGTAACACAGCTTGCTGATAACAGACAATCGCTTTTTCAAATTGCTGTTGTTCTTTATAAATATTGGCCAAATTGCTGTGATAAGCAGCTTGTTTGGGATTTATCTGAATGGCTTTGGTAATTAATTCAATGGCTTTAGGAATATTTTTTAGTTGGGCTTCAACAACGCCAAGCAAGTGTAGCACGTCACTGTGGTCAGGTTTTGTTTGGAGCAGTTGTTCATATAAAGCTTTTGCTTCTTGTAAGCGCCCTGTTCTATGATATTGAATGGCTTGGGGAAATTGTTCTTCAAACATAAGTGTTTTATCTGTTGTCATTAAGTGTCGCACATTTTAAATGTGCTACTTGGAAATAATATGCTTTATTGTGACATAACTAATGAACAAAGTTAAGGACTGTCAATGCGTAGAGTTGGTACGACATTGAGATGAGAAATCATATAGGCACATTTTCATGCTGAGGTGATGTCTCGTTCCCAAACTCTGGAGGCTGTAAAAGAACTCACAAAATCGGCAATTTTTGTCCTGTAAATTACTGATTTTCCGTTCTCAAAAATGAGAAAAACAAGGTTCTTTTACAGCCTCCTTTGCTTGGGAAAGAAAAACTTATTCTTGTACAAAAAAGAAAAACCTCTGAGATAACATACATCCCAAAGGTTTTTGTATTCAGAATAATAAATCTTTGTGGAGTTACTAATGATTACTATCAGCAGCAACATTTACTTCAGGGGTTTTAAGTGCTGCATATTCTTTTTCAGCAAGATAATCTACAACTTTGAACATATTTTCATATCCGCCTGCTGTGCTTGCAGATAAACGATATTTACCTTGAACTATCATAGCTGGCACACCGTTAACAGCATAGCTAACAGTATAACCATTTGCCCGATTTGCCTGGGTTGTCACACTGAAGCTTTTGTACTTCTTCTCAAAATCTGCTTTATCAACCCCACCAAATTTTGCAAACAAGCTAATTAATTGAGTTTCACTTTTTATATGGTTTCTCTTTTTGTGCAATTCATTAAATATTGCCCTGTGCACTTTTGGTAAAATACCTAACGCATCTGCTGCATAATAAGCTTGAGCATAAGCAAGTTGTAAATTTTTGTCACTAAAGACGGCAGGCATTTGTTTAAATTCAATATAGTCAGCCTTGCTTTTAAGCCAAGCTTTCATGTCAGTATTTTCTTCTAAATCTGAGCAATGTGGGCATGTGTACCAAAAGAGTTCAACAACTTCAACTTTATTGGTTTTGAGCACATCTTCATTGACCAGTAAAGAAGGGTCAGGTTTTTCGTACTCGCCTTTACAATCGTAAACTTCGATACATTGGTACTCTTTACCAGACTTAGGTTCAGCAACCACTTGTGTTGTTGATACATAACTAAATATCATTATAAAGGCAACTAAATAACGTAATTTCATATTTTACCTCGACTTAGATCGTTACACCCTAAAAAATTAGGGTGAACGGATAATAAATTAATGCAAGCCTGCAATATAATCTGCGATTGTTTGCATTTCTTCTTCAGTCATACGGGCAGCAATATCATTCATGATGGTTGCATTAGCATTGGTGCCTCTGGTTTGCATTTTAAAATTCTTTAATTGTTGCAAAGTGTAACCAGCATTTTGACCACTGATAGCAGGATAAGCTGCACCAGGATTACCATGACCTCGTGGACCATGACAAGCAGCACAAGCACTAACATTGGTTGCCATATTGCCACCTAAGTATAATTTTTGGCCAGCTTCAACGGATGCTTCGGTAGCTGCCCCTTCAGACCCAGGTAAACTTGCATAATACGCGCTTAAATCCAACATATCTTGTTCACTTAGCCCAACTGCTTGAGAAGCCATTGTGGGTTCATTACGAGAACCATCTTTAAATTTTGCAAGTTGGCTTGTACTATATTTAGCATGCTGGCCAGCAATTTTAGGATAGATTGGTGCAATTGGGGTATTACCATCCATACCATGACAGGAAGCACACACTGCACTCTTAGTTTTGCCTTGCTCAACATCACCCGTTGCTGCCTCAGTTGTTGCACTTTCGGCATAAACCCACGGACTACCTGCTAATAAAACGCACATCGCAAATGTTAGTTTCTTCATTCAGTTTCCATTCCGTATTGTTTAAAAATTATTACACTATGTTATTGTTTAAACTTTAAAATAACGCACCACAGCATTCTTGCAAAAGTTGGAATATTAAAGGCTGATTCCATACATTTTTCCCGCATTATTAGGAGTGTTCTTTCGTAAGGAACTTGAGCACTACGCTAAAATAGCTAATTTTAACCTGTCTATTGACTGACAGCAAATAATTATTTTACGTTTCCAGCAAGCGGTGCATCATTTCTGCAAAATTACAAGGGCTTGTGCGACTATCAAGTTGTAATTGGATAATTTGATCCCAGGCTGTACGACAGGCACCAGAAGAACCTGGTACACAAAATATGTAGGTACCGTTGGCAACACCTGCCAAAGCACGTGAATGTAGGCTTGAAGTGCCAATTTCTTGATAGGAAATGTAACGGAATAATTCACCAAACCCTTCTAGTTTCTTGTCCAACAAAACTTCTATCGCTTCAGGTGTACCATCTCTCCCTGTCACCCCCGTTCCGCCAGTTGTAACAACAGTATGAACCTTAGGATCAGCAATCCAACGAGAAACAGCGACGCGAATTTGATAAATATCGTCTGGCACAATCAGCTTTTCAGCGACAGTATGTCCTTCTTTGGTTAAACGTTCCACCAAGGTTTTGCCCGAGGTGTCATTTTCTTCGGTACGAGTATCTGACACAGTGAGCACAGCAATGTTTAAAGGCATAAATTCTTGTGATTTAGACATGAAATGTCCTGTTTTTGTAAGTAAAGTTCAACAAGCTCACAAAGCTTATCAGAATTGATGTTTTGGGCTAATTGAATAATTTTATCTACGAATGGCTTTAATATGAATTTGAAGCTTGTCCATCACACCGTTACCGCTGGTTAGTCATGGGTATTGAGTCATTGATACTTAAATTAGAAAATATAATGAGCATGATAGATATACTTTTATTTTTTGAGTGCTTAATTAGACCTCTTGCGAAATAAGTTGTTAACAAGCTTAAATAATTAGTTTATTATATATAGCAGCAATAAGGTTAAACCGTAGAGCAAAATGCTTACG
>JADGDF010000008.1:0-33471 GCA_016745055.1 Thiotrichaceae bacterium
TGTTACTTCATGGATGCGACCCACCCTCTTCATAACCCCATTGCGAATTACGGTTGGATAAAGCGCGGACAAGATTACGCTGTTAAAACCAATACAGGTAGTCACCGCCTCAATATCACGGTACTTACTACGAGACTTTCAACCATTTTAAGTTGGCTTGTGATGAGTTTTTCAATGAAGCCTGCCATCATGTGGAATTACTTCGCTCATTATTGGCCGAGAATTTTCTGCTTATTGCTACTCCATAAACCAATTTTTGAGTGGCTGTGACTATAGTTAACCACCCCCAGCTCCTCCTTCGTAAGGAGGGGAGTTCCTCTCTACTTTGAGAAGGAAGGGTAGTTATGGGGAAGTTATTTCAGGACAATTCCTTAAGTGACAATAAATCTTAACAAAAAAAGTAACTACATAATTTTTTAATTTCAACTCTAATTCACTTATGACAACCCAAATTCCTCCCTTACTAACGATGATCAGTAAGCTAATCGCTGCACCTTCTATTAGCTGCGTTGATCCAAAACTAGACCAAAGTAACATAAAAGTCATCAATATCTTGGCAAATTGGTGTGAACTCATTGGTTTTGATACCCATATTGTGACAGTCGATGAACAAACGCAAAAATATAATCTAGTGACTCAACTAGGTAATGGTCTAGAAGGTTTAATGCTCGCTGGTCACACAGACACAGTGCCTTATGATGAAAATCGTTGGCAATCTGATCCTTTTAGTCTAACAGAGGTGGATGGGCGTTTATACGGTTTGGGCACAAGTGATATGAAAGCTTTTTTTGCTTTAGCATTAACTGCTGTCAACCAATTTCAGGCTAAAGATTTTAAGCATCCATTGATGTTAGTTGCAACTGCTGATGAAGAAACTACTATGGCAGGTGTGAAATCTTTAACGATGGAAAGAGAATTTTCAATTCCTCAAGCCTTGATTGGTGAACCGACGAATTTACATCCCATTCGAATGCATAAAGGCATTTTTATGGAAGCCATTTGCATTCAAGGTTTGTCAGGACATTCAAGTAATCCTGCAAAAGGCAATAATGCTTTGGAAGGCATGCACAAAGTGATTACAAGTTTATTGCAATGGCGAAATGAATTGCAAAAACGCTATCAAGACAATGCTTATCATGTACCTGTTCCTACCTTAAATTTTGGCCATATTCATGGAGGTGATAATCCTAATCGTATTTGTGGTGCCTGTGAATTGCACATTGATTTGAGACCTTTGCCAGGGATGCCTTCAATTACAGAGTTACGCACAATGCTTCAACAAGTAGTTGCTGCGACTTTAGCAGACACAGGGTTAACCTTTGAATGTAGATCATTATTTGATGGTGTTGAAGCTATGGAAACACCTGAAGACGCAGAAATTGTGCAAATCACAGAACGTTTAACTGGGCATAAAGCTGGTGCAGTGGCATTTGGCACAGAGGCACCTTTTTTAAGTCAATTAGGTATTCAAACGGTCATTTTAGGCCCTGGTGACATTGCCCAAGCTCATCAACCTAATGAATTTATTCGCAAAATTAGATTACAACCTACAGTTGATATGTTAAAAAAATTAATCCAACATTTTTGTATAGAAAAGTAACCTAACAATCTTAAATTACTGTTAGCCAAGATGAATCATGATGGAAACTGATATTGAAGCGCTAGTGACAGAATATAAAAAGAAACGTCCAGCCTATGAAAGTTTGGCAATAATTATATGTGTTGGTTACTGTCTCTGATCGTGCGACTAATTAGGTTTTTGACTGGTTTTGGGGAGATAAGCTCAAACAAACATATATTCCTGATAGAAAAGATTTTTTTGAAAAACGACATACATTTATATGGAAGCAGAGTATCTAAGTTTACGTTTAGATTATGGTAGAAGTAGGGCTAAGGGTTTGTCGAGGATGGGCTTTTAATTCCGCTCTGATTTTAATTGATATTTTGTTATTTCTATGGATACAATTATTTTGGTGGACACAATTTCCCCTGCCTCTGCTAGAATTAGTAAAGCTAACTATTAGTAGTATACTGTTTTACGGTTTTTTTATCAGTCATCACTTGGTGGTGTTGGCGTAAACTAGTTGTGACTGAATATGAAAAAGTTAAACAAATTAGTGAATATATTTCTGCTTACAAACAAGATAAACCTAATCTTGTTCAGATGAATCATAATATTTAGTTAATTGCGTTGTGCGCATTTGCGCCCATCACCTAACCTACTAACTGAGGAAATACTGGCCTCCCTCATCTCTTCCTGGCAAAGAAGGGGCAAAAGGAGTTTGAAAATAACTTCTTAAACTTAATGACCGTGATCCATCACATTCAAATTGCAAAATGTAACTCATTGATTTATTTACATCAGTAATTACCTTAAGGATGTAGAGTGAAAATTATTTAAAATTTAAGGGATGACTGTGTTAGGATAACTAGTATACCTAAAGCTCATAACTCAATTTAGCAGGTGCTTTAAACCTATATTGCAAGATAACCTTGCATTCATTGGAGGGCTGCATGATTTGTCAAAAATATATATCTACAGCCTTCTTTGTAGGGAAGTAAGACATTAACCCAAGGATTTTTTATGCAACTAAAATATTTGAATTACATATTATTAGTATTATTAATAGCAGGGTGTAGCGATGACAATACCAGCAGCAGCTCTGGCGATACTAATAATACAGTTAGTGGTTTTAATATAGAGGGAAGTATGAATGTCTCTAATAACACGGCGACTGATAGTGATGTAAATGATACCAATGCATCTTATAAATCAAATGACAGTGTTGGTATGGCACAACGCATTCCCAATCCTGTCATTTTAGGCGGCTATGTTAATCAACCTAACTCAGGTCCTGATGAAGGACGTTCTTTTAGCATGGGTGATGTGGATGATTATTTTCAGGTTGACTTGAAAAAAGGCAATACAATTACCGTATTTGTGGCTAATGCCAATGAAATTGGTAACGATGTGGACTTAGCCTTACTTGGACAAGATGGTAAGAGTGTTAATGCTTCATTAGGGGAAGGGGATACTGAATACTTAGTGGTAGAGCAAGATGGGCGTTATTTTATTCAAGTACAAGCTTATCGTGGGCATTCCAGCTATGTTCTGAGCATTGGACAACCTGTCATGCCACAAATTGCCAGTATGCAAATTAAAGATAAATTTGTTGTTGGTGAAGTGATTGTTAAATTTAACGATAAATATAATCTAAACATGCAAAGTACCTTGCAATCATTGGGTTTAACTCCACGTAAGCAAAATGCAATGCCTCAACTACGGCAAATATATAAGCTTGATTTTGCCAGTAGCAAACTGAGTGCAAAAAGTACGGCAAATACTGACCCAACCACTTGTTCTAACGGTTTGTCATTCAAAACAGAAGAACAAACTTTAAAATGTGAAACTTTGTTAACCGTTAAAGAACTGCGTCAACAACCTAACGTGAATGAAGCTAGTCCCAATTACTTGTTAAAATCTTTTCGTGTACCCAATGACGCACTTTATCGTTATCAGTGGAATTTACCTTTAATTCACTTGCCACAAGCTTGGGATATGACCACTGGCAATAATAATCCTGTCATTGTCGCAGTAATTGATACAGGTGTATTGCTCAATCACCCAGATTTAAAAGGTCAATTAGTTGGTGGATATGATTTTATTGATGATCCTAATATTGCTTTGGATGGGGATGGTATAGATTCAAACCCCGATGATCCTGGTGATCAGTCCCGTGGTGGTAGTTCATTTCACGGTACTCACGTCGCAGGCACCATTGCTGCATTAACGAATAACCAAAAAGGGATATCGGGCGTCAGTTGGAATGCTAAAATCATGCCTTTACGGGTATTAGGTCGTGGTGGCGTAGGCAGTGACTTTGATACTGAGCAAGCCGTACGCTATGCCGCAGGTTTACCCAACCTTTCAGGTACTACCCCTGAACGCAGAGCAGATGTGATGAACTTAAGCTTAGGGGGGGAAAGAATTTCTTCAGGCTTAAGGCAAGCGCTTATAGAAGCACGTCAGGCAGGCGTTATCATTGTTGCCGCTGCGGGGAATGATGCAGTATCTACACCAAATTATCCTGCTGCTTTGTCTGAAGTTGTGTCTGTCAGTGCTGTGAATATTAATCGAGAACTCGCTTCTTACTCTAACTACGGTAACACAATTAATGTCACTGCACCAGGTGGAGATAAAACGCCTGATGTTAATGGTGATGGTGTCCCTGATGGTATTATTAGCACAGTGGGAGATGATAGTAGCAGTCGAACTATTGGATTTGAATTTGCTTCTTCTATGGGTACCTCTATGTCTTCTCCACATGTGGCAGGGGTTGTTGCCTTAATGAAAGCAGTCAACCCTGGATTATCACCTCAGGCATTTGAAAGCTTATTAGAAAATGGCAAAATTACGGATGATCTTGGGGTACGTGGGAGAGATGATGACTATGGTTATGGATTGATTAACGCCCAAAAATCAGTCAGTGCCGCATTAGAAACAGGGGGAGACCAAAATAATGAACCCGCTCCTCAATTAATGGTTAGTCCCCGTTCTTTGAACTTTGGCCTAGCGACAGAAAACTATCGTCTTAGCGTGACCAATGGTGGTGCAGGGAACTTGCAAGTGATCGAGGTACGTGAAAATTCAGGGGGCTATCTCTCTGTATTTCCAAATGCAGTTGATGAAAATGGTTTGGGGGAATATATGGTCACAGTCAGTCGTAATAATTTACCATCAGGCACTTATACTGCAACAGTTACCGTGATAACAACCACAGAGCAAACAGTTATCCCCATTATTTTACAAGTTGGAGATAGTTCTGAAAAAGGCAATGCGGGAAATCATTACATTTTATTAATAAATCCCGAGACAATGCAAGCCGAATTCGAGACCACAGCAATCCCCAGAGATGGGGTTTATTATTTTAGATTTACCGGTGTAAGAGCAGGTAATTATTTACTGTACGCGGGTAGTGATATGGATAATGATAATCGTATCTGTGATTTGGGAGAAGCCTGTGCTGCTTATTTAACGCCAAGTGATCCTTCATCTGTGAATATCAATGGTGCAAAGGAGCTAACTCGTTTTAGTACAGGCTTTAACGTCTATTTCCGCGCAGTCTCTCTAGGAGAGAACACTCAGGTTGCCGCTTTACCTGCTAACGGATTTAAACGCCTTTATAGTAAACGTGCACTCGCCCAGTAATGCTGTTTGATAACCTATCGGCTAGCGCTTAGGCGGCCTAGCCAAATTGATTGCGAGATAAAAAACATGAGCGATAAGAAATTAGTCCCCGCCTATCAAAAAATGATGGATCGGGTACAAAATGATCTAACCCAGACTCAAACAAAAACTTTAGGTCAGCACATTGACGCGGCCAAAGAAAAAGCAGTTGAGTTGGAAGAATTAACCATTGAAGAAGCTGAAAAAGTTAGCGATTACTTGCTACGAGATGTTCAAGATGCGGCTGAATATATTGTTTCCACAGAACAAGAATTAGCTGATTGGTTAAAATTTGACATCGAACTCATTGAAGAACGTTTGTTGGGTATGTTGAATTTAATGGTAGATCATACCCGCCAAGAATTGACTAATCTTGCAGAAAATGCTCGTCAAGCAACAGAGTGGTGTACAGGTGAAATTACCGGTCCAGGTACATTGTATTGTGTGGCCTGTGGGAAAAAATTGGTATTCAAAAAACCAGACTATATTCCCATCTGCGATAACTGTGGTGCTATTTTATTTAAACGAGAATTTGATGATAATGAATAATAATATAGGGAGATTGGAGTGTAAACTTTAATTTGCCAAACATTAAATCAACAACAACTTTTCTAAAATACGTTCATAAATTAAAGCAAGTTGGACTAAATCTTCTACTTTCACACATTCATTGGCTTTGTGGATAGTCGCGTTGATAGGTCCTAGTTCAATGACTTCTGCCCCCGTTGGTGCAATAAACCGCCCATCAGAAGTACCTCCGCCCGTTGATAAACCTGGCATGTAGCCACAAATTTCTTGAACAGCAGCTTGAGCAGCTTGAATTAATTTACCTTCTTCCGTTACAAATGGAAACCCTGAATGGTTCCAGGTAATTTGGTAATTTAATTGATGTTTTTCAAGCAAAGTTTCTATTTTAGCTTGTAACTGTTCATGTGTGACTTCAGTACAATAACGAAAGTTGAATTTAACCTGGAATTGACCTGGAATAACGTTAGAGGCCCCAGTACCTGCATTAATATTGACAACTTGAAAACTGGTAGGCGGAAAAAAAGCATTTCCTCGATCCCATTCGGTTTGAATTAACTCATTCAATAATGGTGCAAAACAGTGAATAGGATTATTGGCTAAATGTGGGTAGGCTACATGGCCTTGGGTGCCGTAAATTATTAGATCACCAGAAAGAGAACCTCTGCGACCATTTTTAATCGTATCTCCAGCTCGTTCTTCGCTAGAAGGTTCGCCCACCAAACACCAATCTATTTTTTCTTGGCGAGTTTGTAACTGTTCAACGACTTTAACTGTTCCATCAATAGCGGGTCCTTCCTCGTCACTGGTTAGCAAGAACCCAATTGAACCTTGATGCTTAGGATGCTTTTCAACAAATCGTTGGCACGCAATGGTCATAGCAGCAACACCCGCTTTCATATCGGCTGAGCCACGTCCATATAAAAAACCATTGTGAATAGTTGATTCAAAAGGAGGAAACTGCCAAGCTTCTAATTCGCCAGGAGGAACAACATCGGTATGTCCAAGAAATACCAATAATGGTGCTTCATGCCCACGTCTTGCCCATAAATTGTCAACATGACCAAATTTTAAAGGTTCGATTTTAAAACCAGAAGATTGTAATAAATCTGCAATTAAACGCTGGCATCCATTGTCTACTGGTGTAACAGATTTTTTTTGAATTAATTCTATGGCAAGCTTTACAGTATTATCCATAAAAGGAATACAAACTTTAGAATTTACCAGGAAGGCATTTTTTAAGAAGAAAAAAAGTGGTAGCGGGGGCAGGATTTGAACCTGCGACCTTCGGGTTATGAGCCCGACGAGCTGCCAGACTGCTCCACCCCGCAACTGAAGTTAAGCGAAGAATTATATAGAGTTTTTTTTGTTTATGCAAATAATTTTTACATTGATTATTAATTTTCAAATTTACATAGGGATAGGAATTAAATAACATCCATAAAGTTTTCAATCAGACCTGGCAGGTTTTAAAAACCTGCCAGGTCTTGTTTCTGATTTTATAATGATAAATTAGCAAGTAGATTGCGTAAATGTACCAATTATAAAGTTGATATAATGATGCTATGATTACTGAATTTTTTGGTAAAATTTCCCTGAAAGCTGCCCTCATACTACCTTTTGTAGTAGAAATTGTAGTGACTGTAGGCTTGGTTGGTTGGTTGTCATTTAGTAGTGGTGAACAAGCAGTAAAAGCGTTAACTTCTCAACTTCGTTATGAAGTTACATCACGTATTCAGCAGCACTTAAAGAGTTACTTGTCAATACCTCCACTTATTAATCGTATTAATCATGATGCAATTCGCTTAGGGGGGCTTGATCCACAAAATATTTCCCAATTAAAAGCACATTTTAAGAAACAGATATTTCTGTTTGAAGCGGTAAGTCGTATTTATTTTACAGAACAAGCAACTGGTTACACTTTAGGGATTACTAGAGAAGCACAGCAACTACAGTGGTATGAAATTCAACACCACCAGATTAATTATTTACCTGTAAAAGATCAAAATCTTCAACCTACCCATGAAATTTATCCGACAGACCCACGGTTAGATAAGTGGTATCGTACAGCAATTTCTACATCCCAACCGACTTGGACGCCGGTTTATTTGTGGTCTGGTAAAAATAATCTCAGTTTTGATGCTAATCAAGTTGTTTATGATGACTCTGGAAAATTACTGGGAGTCCTTGGTGTTTCTATTGCTTTATCTGATATTAGTGAATTTCTAAAAACTTTGACCATTAGCCATAGTGGGTTGGCTTTTATTATCGAAAATACAGGGTTATTAGTAGCCGCTTCTAAAACCCAAAAGTTACTTTTGGAAGGAAAAAATGGTCAGCCACCCATTCGCATTAGAGCCTCTGCAAGTCATCACCCTTTTATTCAGCAAACGGCTGATTACATCTTAAATCACTTTAATTTAAAACAATTAACAACAACACATCAGATTGATTTTGACTTCCAAGGACAATCACAATTCTTGCAAGTAACGCCATTGGAAATTGCGAATAACGTTAATTGGTTTACAGTCGTTGTAGTGCCTGAACGCGATTTTATGCAACATATTCATAATAATGTGCATACAACTTTAATGCTATGTGTTATTGCGCTTGTCATTGCCATTTTAATTGGATTGGTGACCACGAGGTGGATAATTAAACCTATTCTGCGACTCAATCAAGCGGCTAAAAAATTGTCACTAGGTCATTGGCAACTTTGGCAACCTTATTTAACAAATAGAGAAGATGAGTTAGGAGAGCTTGCTCAATCATTTAATCAGATGGCAAACCAACTTCAAATGAGTTTTACAGATTTAGCTAAGAAAAATGAGGAATTGAAAAAATTTAATCACTTTAAAGATGAATTTTTAACCAATACCTCTCATGAACTACGCACACCCCTTAATGGCATGATTGGGATTTCTGAATCATTGATTGATGGTGTCGCAGGTAAATTGCCCCAGTTGGCACAACAAAACTTGTCGTTGGTGGTCAGCAGTGGTAAAAGGCTATCGAATCTGATTAATGATATTTTAGATTTCTCTCAAATCAAACATGGCCATATTGATTTGCACTTAAAGTCAATGGGAATTTGGGAAACAGTTGAAATTGTATTAACTTTGCATCGTCCTATTGCGCGTAAGAAAGGTTTGCGGTTGGTTAATGAAGTCAGTGCTGAATTACCCCCTATTTACGCAGATGAAGAAAGACTACAACAAATTTTGCATAATTTAGTTGAAAATGCAATTAAATTCACAGAAGTTGGAGAAATCCGAGTATCAGCTCAAGCAGTATTTGAAGAAAAATTACTTATCAAAGTACAAGATACGGGAATAGGCATTGCGCCTCATGATTTACAACATATCTTTGAATCATTTGAACAATATGCAAAATCCCCTAAAGGCGTGGGATTAGGTATTGCCATTACCCAGCAACTTATCACGCTTCATGGTGGCAAGATTAAGGTTGATTCTGTTTTGAAGAAGGGTACTGTTTTCAGTTTTACTTTGCCAATTTCTGATAAGCAACCCATCCAAGTAACCCAAGTGGAATCTATTCATCGTAGACAGATTGAACCATACGATGACTCAATACCAATGCAACCGCCGATATCTCAACCAGATACCATGACCAAATATTACACCATCATGGTAGTTGATGACGAAGTGATTAATTTACACGTGCTTATTAATCAGCTTAGTTTACAAAAATATGCAGTCATTGAAGCTAGCTCAGGAATAGAAGCCCTAAAAATTTTAGAGCAAGGTATAGTACCAGATTTAATTTTGCTTGATGTCATGATGCCTCAAATGACAGGTTATCAAGTGACTCAGGAAATTCGTAAGAAATGGCGAGCTGATGAATTACCTATTTTATTATTAACTGCTAAAAATCAATTAGTTGATTTAGTCCATGGTTTAGAAGTGGGTGCAAATGATTACCTGACCAAACCAATATCTAAAGACGAACTGTTAGCAAGGGTTAAAACCCACATTCGCATCAAAGAATTACAACGTAAAACGTTAAAACTAGTGATTGAAAATGAAAAACGTTTAAATCAATTTTTAGAAGCTATTCCTGTGGGTATTGCCGTATTTGAAAGCAATGGTAAACCTTATTTTTTCAATCATAATGCGCAAGTATTACTGGGCAAAGGCGTTGAATTAGAGGCCATTGCTGAAAATTTAACCGACATTTATCAACTTTATATAGAAGATAGCCAACGACTTTACCCTACAGAAAACTTTACCGCAGTGCGGGCCTTAAATGGAGAAAGTAGCCATATTGAAGATATTGAAATTCATCGTTCAGCCAAAAAAGTGATTCCAATTGAAGTTTGGGGCAATCCAATTGTAGATGAACGTGGGAAAGTGGATTTTGCAGTGATTGCTTTTCAGGATATTACGGAACGTAAACGTATTGAAGAAGAAAAAGAAACATTCATTCACGAATTGTTTCAGTTACAAAAAGCTTATGAACGTTTTGTACCAAAAGAATTTTTAAATTTATTAGGCAAAAAAAGCATTGTGGATGTTCAGCTTGGTGATCAAATTCAGCAAAATATGACAATTTTAAGCTCAGATATTCGTGGATTTACTACGTTGTCTGAGAATATGAAGTCACAAGAAATTTTTGACTTTATCAATGCCTACTTAGGGTTAGTTGAACCTATGATTCATCAATATAACGGAGTGATTGATAAATATATTGGGGACGCAGTGTTGGCAGTATTTCCTACTAACTCTGATGATGCGATACAAGGCTCTATTGCCATGCTAAATGCTTTGGCACAACATAACGAAGTTTTAAAACTCGCAGGTTATGAACCAATACAAGTGGGTATTGGATTAAATACCGGTATGTTAACGCTGGGTATGATTGGTGGACAGAGTCGTATTGACGGGACAGTCATTGCTGATGCTGTGAATATTGCAGCAAGAGTTGAAGGTTTAACCAAAGTGTATGGTGTTTCCTTGTTAATTACGCAACAAACTTACTTAACCTTGAAAAATTTATTAGCCTATAAAATACGAATTATTGATCATGTCAAAGTCAAAGGAAAAAGCACAAAACTAACTGTATATGAGGTGTTCGATGCTGACCCACCAGATATTATTGAGCTGAAATCTAAAACCTTACGAGATTTTGAACAAGGATTTATGTGTTTTCAAAATGAAAACCTTGACCAAGCTCGCAGTTATTTTGGTAAGGTATTGGAAGTGAATGAACATGATAAGCCTGCTCAAATTTATTACGAACGTTGCAAACGAGATTTTTGGCAAGCCTATGAAAAGGTTATGCAATCTTATCGCTAAAAGTAGAAAGGTGAATGACACTCATTGGCTTTTTTTCCATCTCAATCTTACTACTTTATTTATATTACGTGAGATGATTTGTCTTACATAACATTAGTTGCCAACTTATAACAAGCAGGCACAAGTAATAAACTCACTAAAAGGGAAAAACTTAATCCCCAAACAATGGTCATGGCAAGGGGTTGTAATAATTCAGCGCCTTCTCCAATGCCTAATGCCAGTGGTAATAAGCCAATAACAGTGGTTAACGTGGTCATTAAAATTGGACGTAAACGATGTTGACCCGCTTGAATAATAGCTTCTTGCACAGAAACTAAACTCTTTCTTTCTAATTCAATCGTTTCTACTAATACAATGGCATTATTGACAACAATACCAGCCAACATAATCATGCCTAACCAAATGGGCATGGATAAAGGTAATGCTGAAAAATGGATGCCCAGTGCAACACCAATAATTACAAAAGGAATACTGAACAGGATAATGATTGGATTACGTAAAGATTCATATTGTACTGTCATCACCACAAAAACCAGAAAAATAGCCAATATCAACAAAATTTGGGTTAATTGACGTGTTTCTTGTAAATTTTTCACTACATCTCCTTCATAAAGCATATAGCCTTTAGGTAGCTCAAAGTTTGCCAAACGTTGTTGGACTTGCTGATAAATTGCTTCAATGCCGATGTCTGATTGAAGATTAGCGGTGATTTCTACAATGCGTCGTTGCTGATCACGCCAAATTTTGTCTGGTACAGGCTGCCACCCAATAGTTGCCACTTCCCCCAGCCTGACAACGATTCCTTTTGAGCTAATTAACAATAAGTTGTCCAAATTTTGTACCGAATTTAGCTGTGTTTTGGGCAAACGTAAACGTACATCAAACCGTTGATCGCCTTCAATAAAGTCAGTGACAACTTTGCCATTAATGAGTGTTTTAACTATATTGCCAATCATTACCGAAGTGAACCCCAATTTTTGAGCGCGGGTTTTATCGACTTGAATCACCAGCTCTTGCCGTACTTCTTCATAACTATGTGCGACATCGTTTAGTCCAGGTAAATCTCGAATATGTGCCACAATATCTGTGGCTAAACGGGTTAAAACATCAAGTGATTCACCTTGCAAACGCAAACTAAAGTTTTCATCGCTTTTTCCCAAACGAATACCTCGAATACCTGCAGAACGCATACCTAGACGAAAACCAACCAAATTTAATTTCTTAAACTTGCGACGAGTTTGTTGTATCCAATTCTCAACACTCATTTGGCGTTGTTCAAATGGTAACAGTTGGACGATCAAACTACTGCGATGGGTAACTTCGTATTGTGAACGTCCAAAAACAAAACCACCTATTTGAGCATATACAGAAGCTACTGCGGGTTGTTGCGCTAAAAATTGTTCAACTTTCTGCGTCGTGATAGCCATTTCTTCCAAGGTAATACCAGGTTCAGTTGTGACAGTTACACGGACCATACCATCATCAACTTTGGGTAAAAATACTTGTTTGTTAGTTAAGAAAGCAGGCAAACTTAGCCATAAACCAGTGCTAAACAATAAAATAATGACAATGGGTAATTTCAAAATCACTTTTTTCATCAGCCAGGCATAAAATTGGCTAATGTACACTGTACCAATCAAAGGCTTGGATTGTGTGGTGGTAATTTTAGCAGCAAATGCAGGCACAACTGTCAATGCGACTAACAGAGAGGTTAACATAGCAGCTGAAATGGTGAAAATTAGTTCTCGAAATAACAGTCCGACTAATCCGAGAATAAATAAAAAAGGTAAAATTGCGGCCAAATTTGTGCTGGTAGAAGCCACTAAAGCACTAGTAATTTCACTGGCAGCTTTGAGTGTGGCATCAATGGAATTTTTTTTAATCTCCCCCAGTTCCCTTTCTAATGGAGGTGAAGTCGGGGAAAACTGTGATTTAATGGCGACCAAATGTTGGTGACGCACAATATTTTCTAACATGACGATGGTATTGTCGACGACCATACCAACTGCCAGCGCTAATCCTCCCAGACTCATGATGTTTAAAGTCAAACCACCCAAAGCCATAAGGCTAAACGTGCCAATAACGGCCAAAGGGATGACCGTGCCAATAATCAACGTTCGTCTAATATCCCCTAGAAACAGAAAAACGACTAACATTGCTAATAAAGCACCACTTATTGCTGACCAGGCGGTATTTTTGAGTGCGTGACGAATATAAACGGATTGATCCGTGACTTTATGTAATTGAACATCTGTCGGTAACACTTGTTGAGTTTCTAGCCAAACTAATCGTTCTAGCACTTGTTCAACAACTTCAACAGTATTGGCTTGTGGTTGCTTTTGAATTGATAATTTAACGCTGGGTATTCCATTAAAACGGATTTTTAAACGTTCATCCTGATGCGTATCTAAAATTTGTGCAATATTGCCTAAGTAGAGTGGTACAGTTTGCTTGTGTGGAAATAAAGGCACGTTGGCAATATGTTCGACAGAAGGCCAACGATTATTTAATTTGGTTGAAATTTCTTGGGTCGCTGTTTGTAAACGTCCTGTCGCAACTTCGGCATTATCTTGTTGCAAAGCTTGGGTAAGGTTCTCCAATGTCAGACCATAACCTGCCAATTTGTATTGGTCGGGCAAAACCTGTATTTCTCTGACCAACCCTCCACCCACTTCTGCAGAGGCAACGCCAGGCAAATTAATAAACCATTTGGATAATTGGTGATCTACCCATGTGCGTAACTCAATGGCATCACGCAAAGAGGAACTGACTGCCATTTCTAAAATAGGGAGTTGGGAAGGGTCTCTTTTGTAAATTACGGGTGGTTGAATCGTGTCGGGTAATACCCTTTTTGCGCGATCTAAACGAGTACTTGCATCTCGTAGTGCAATGTCAATATCTTTGCCATAAGCAAAAGTTAAATCAACGGCGCTTCGACCTTCTGACGTCTGAGATTGAACACTGATAGCATCTTCCGTGGCTGACAGGTATTCTTCCAAATAGCGTGTAACCTGTTCTTCCATCACGGTTGCGGGGGTGCCTGGATCTAATACACGTACCCGAACTTCAGGATAGATTAAATGTGGTAATAGGTTGATATTTAAACGATATAAAGAAAAAAAACCTGAAACCACGACAGTTAAAGCTAATAATGTCACGCCAACAGGATGAAATACTGACCATTTTGCTAAATTTGAAGTGTTTTGGTGGGTATGAGTCACGTATACTTAAAACTATTCCCTCAATAATTTAACTATTATAGCTTAAAAAACAAGTAATTAGTATGAATTAAAAGTGGGATCACATATTGCATAAAGCTAAATTAAAGTTAGGCCCGATATATTGAATATTGCTTTTTAGCACCGATATATCTTACATAATCATGATGCTTTATTATTTTATTACATAAATTGTTGAAAAAATGTCATTTAAGCAAACTATTTAAATTTACCTTTTTATGTGATAATTAAATTTGCATTATTGCAACTTGAGTGGAGGCAACTATGTTAGCTGTTCATGAACCCCCCTTAAATCCTTCCGTACAATTGGGCGCTGATGTTAGACAAACAAGAACATTTGAACAAAAAGCGATTCAAACCAAAATGGATAAAAACACAGTCTCAATTTCTTGTGTGGAATTAGGAAACACCGATGTTTCTGTACTCAAAGTGGCGACAAAATTATTATCAGAAAATAATCCCCATTTTGAAACACAGTTATTGCCATCAGAAGATATGAAAGGTCATATCATGTTGGTCGATATTGATACACCCGCAGGACAAAATTTCTATCGAGATTTCAAAGAAAGCCGTAAACAAACATTATTATTACTTTCCAATGAAACACTCAATGATCATAGAAATGCAGTATTAAAAAAACCTGTGCGTGTACAAACTCTTAAAGACACATTGCACGATATATGTGTGGATATTATTTCCAAAAATGCGCCAATACCAAAAGCAATTGAAGAAATTGTTGATAATGTGACGGTTCCTGCTGAACATGCTAACCTTGAATCAACCTTTTTCTTCATGTTATGGCAAGCGCTTCAGAAAAAACAGGTTCTCCAAATTTTTTGTTCTCCTTATTCTCCTTTATATGTTGATGGGAGTAGAGAGTTAATTGCAACTTCTGCGTCACGCAGTACTTTAAACAAAATTATCCAGACTAAGCCTGGAAGTATTAAAAGTACAAAACTTTCTAACGCAGATTTTGAAGTGTTGTCTAAAGGTCAATTAGTGATGCCGCTCAAAAACGTACTTTGGAGTGCCGCATTACACAATTCACAAGGTAAACTAATTGATGAGCATGAGCTTGATACGCTCGTACAGTTGAAAGCTTGGCCAAATTTATCGCGATTAGAATTTAATGCGAACCATATGAAATTAGCCTCTTTGATGACTGTTCGTCCAATCACATTGCAAGATGTTGAGAAAAAGACAAAGTTGTCAAGAGATGCCGTTATTGCTTTTTACAATGCAGCCTATGTCACAGACTTAATGCTTGTTTGTCCAACGAGTATCCCTGAAATAACTCACAAACGAGTTGCCCAACCTGCTAAAAATAGTTTATTGAATAAAATAGCACAAAGGTTAAAATTATCTTCTACTCAATAGATTGTCACCAATGAAACTCAGCTTGTTGCTGAGTTTCTCATTATCAATGACTGCTGAATTTTAGGGATTAATTTCCTTTGAAAGCAGTCTGTTTTTATTCATTTCACTCAATAAAATATCTCCAATTTCCGCATTAACTTACTCATTTAGGTGGGCATCCATACTATTTCCAAAACTAAAGTTTTGGACTCCTCCGTCAAAACAAGTGCAATGGTGTACTAGTACTTTGTCAAGGTAGAGCCGAGTGGTACAGTAGGGGGCGTCCTACGCACCGAAAAACGCCTGGTGCGTGAGATGTACCCTACAAAATAATCCTGGCAAAGTACTAGGTTCTACTTGAGGTTTACACAAATTTGTAACAAAAGTGAGCTTGTTACGTGCAATGTAACAAGTAGGTGGTGTATCATAAATAAATTATTCTTGCTATCAGGCAGGCGTTTGGTAGTGAGGTAATATTTTATATTAAAGAATTTTCTGATTTCTTAGCTCAAATGAGCAGGAAAGGGAGGGATGTCCTAAGACTTTGACGAGACGACAGGACATCCCATTTTGACTTGACACCTCACAAGGAGAACTTTCATGTCAACGTTCAGTTGTATCAAGAAGTGTACCAATGTGGTACGGCAAAAGGAGGATTTTTCCTCTGGATGTTCAAGTGGTTTTGGACTTGGGCAGTTTATCAACGGGCTGTTTGATAATTTTAAGTCAAATGTGCTACTGGGGACTGGTTCCCTGAAATCTCCAGCGTCTGCTTGGCGTGGTGTTGTATTTGTTGGGCTTGTCGTAGGTATGATGGTGATGGGACGTGGTGCTTGGGCATTTTCTTGTTCTGACGTCACTGAAATTACCAATACTGAATGTGAGTCTTTAGTTGCGCTTTACGATAGCACTGATGGAGACAACTGGACTAATAATACAGGGTGGAAGGAAACGGATACACCTTGTAGTTGGCATGGAATAACTTGTACTAGTGAACATGTTACGACGGTTAGTCTCCGATCCAATAAATTAACAGGAACGATTCCTGCTGAAATTGGTAATTTGACTAATTTGTATGGACTTCATATTGATCGTAATCAATTGACATCTTTGCCTCCTGAAATTGGTAATTTAGCTAATTTGCATACATTCTATGTATATAGCAATCAACTAACTTCTTTACCCCCTGAAATTGGTAATTTAGCTAATTTGTATACATTCTATGTATATAGCAATCAACTAACTTCTTTACCCCCTGAAATTGGTAAATTATCCAAATTGTATACACTCTATGTATATGATAATCAATTAACTTCTTTACCCTCTGAAATTGGTAATTTGGCTAATTTGTATACATTCTATGTAGATAAGAATCGATTAAGTTCTTTACCTCCTGAAATCGGTAATTTGGCTAATTTAAAAGATTTTCGTGTTAATGATAACCAACTAAAATCCTTACCTCCTGAAATTGGCACTTTGTCTAATTTGTATACATTTCATGTGTATAATAACCAATTAGGAACTTTACCTCCTGAAATTGGCACTTTGTCTAATTTGTATACATTTCATGTGTATAATAACCAATTAGGAACTTTACCTCCTGAAATTGGCAATTTGACTAATTTGCATACATTCCATGTGTATAATAATCAATTGAAAACGTTACCTCCTGAAATTGGTAATTTATCTAATCTGTCCATATTCTATGTGTATAGTAATCAATTGAAAACATTACCTCCTGAAATTGGTAATTTATCTAATCTGTCCATATTCTATGCGCATAATAATCAATTAAGTTCCTTGCCCACTGAAATTGGTAAGTTGTCTAACTTAAAAGATTTTCGTATTAATAATAATCAATTGAGTTCCTTACCTGCTGAAATTGGCACTTTAGCTAACTTAGCTACATTTTACGTATATAGTAACCAACTGAAGTTCTTACCTCCTGAAATTGGTAAATTGGCTAACAACTTATATGAATTCCATGTACATAGTAATCAACTAGGTTCTTTGCCCCCTGAAATTGGTGACTTGACTAACTTGTATAAATTCTATGTGTATAGTAATCAATTGAGAATTTTACCCCCTGAAATTGGTAACTTATCTAATTTGTACACATTCCATGTAAATAATAACCAATTGAAATCTTTACCAGCTGAAATTGGTAATTTGGATAACTTGTATGCATTTAATGTACATAGTAATCAATTGAAAACATTACCTCCTGAAATTGGTAAATTGGCTAACCTGTCTGAATTTAATGTACATAGTAATCAATTGAAAACATTACCTCCTGAAATTGGCAATTTAGCTAACTTGAAAGCACTGCGTATTGACTACAATAATCTTTCAGGAGCATTGCCACTCGGTTTACAAAATAACACAAGAATGAAATATTTCTACTTTAGCAATACCAAGCTCTGTGAACCGCTAGATACTGATTTCCAAGATTGGTTATCTGGTATTAATACATTAAGTAGCACAGGTATAAAATGCGAATCAAAATCTGGGCAAATGTCCTTAACTGTCACTAAAGAAGGTAAGGGTACAGTCACCAGTAGTCCTGCTGGTATTGATTGTGGTGCGGATTGCAATGAAGATTATGCTTCTGAAACAGCCATTACCCTAACGGCTACACCAGCCGATGGCTTTGATTTTAAAGAGTGGACTGGAAATTGTAGTGGAACAAACGCAACAACGACTATAACAGTAAATTCTGACAAAACTTGCGCGGCAATTTTTGCACCTGTTGAGTGTGATCCTGCATCATCATCCTGCAACTACGCGGCTTTCGGCATAATCTTAGATGGTTTTGGTAATCCCATGACAGGGGCTACGGTAAAAGTAGGTGATAAAACAGCTACAACTGATGCTTCCGGCTCATGGACAATCATGGATTTACCTGCAGGTAGTTACACTGTAACTGCTGAAAAAGAAGGTCATAATTTCAGATCACAGAGTGTAAACCTTACTGGAGATAACCATAATATTAAGATTGTTATTGAAATTAATCTAGTCGAGTGTGATATACACGCAGAATACCTGGTGGAAGAAAGATTGGTAAAAATTCCCCAACTAGATATTCCGTTACTAAATCCAATTACTCAAGAACCCACCGGTGAATTTGCAGTAGCAACAGTTGACCTGTCCCTAATAGAAGGTGCTGACGATTTTAAAGTCATTTCGGATACTCTAGAAATTATCGAAGTAACAACGAAATCCTCTGAGTGTCATGCTAATTATGACTATAAAGGCATTTTACATATTCCATATATAGACATGGAAGACTTTATTGTCTTAAATGATGTCGTGATTGGTAGTGTCACTAAAACTTACGATGTAACCATGCATCAACTACCTCTTAGTCCCGATGTTTTTCACCTAGAAAGCTATATTCTTAAGTAGCCAACATCTTTAAAACCTTCCATGTCTCTTACAGTTGTTTTGGGAATGGAAGGAAGTGGATTTCCCGAAATTTTCAGATAGTTGTTGAGTTTCGGGAAATCGCTTCATTCATTCGAGAAACAACCGAGAGAGTTTCATCCTCGCTTTGTGTCACGCGAGCGGGTCATGGGTAGCTTCCTAAACTAAGGAATAAGAATTAAATAGCTTCCATCAGTTTTCAATCAGACCTGGCAGGTTTTAAAAACCTGCCAGGTCTTGTTTCTGATTTTATTTAGTTCCTGTTCCTAAACTCAATTTGAAAGTAATCCCTGTTTACTCATTTCTTGAAATAAAATATCTCCAACTTCCGCATTAACTTGCTCATTGGGATGGGCATCCATACGATTGACTATCAAATCATTAGGTTGTCTGTTCATAAATTTTGGTGTTAGATCAAGAGCTTCAACACCAAGTTGATGGAAGTAGTACTGTACTTGCTTAATAATAGGCTGACTGGGTTCAATTGACACTAAATTCGGAAACAGGATGACAAATAGTTGAATATTGTTTTGTTGACTGTAATCTACAATTGATTTTAGTTCTTGTTGATGTAACGACCAAATTTCATCGTCTGCATAAAAAGAACGCAATTTTTTCCAGTAAACATCTTCTGGCTGTTGATTTTGGTACCGATACCACTGCCAATAGTAAAAATTTAAAAAGTAAGAATGATTTACTAGCCAATTGATATTGGGTGAAGGTTGTTCAATAAGTTCTGCAAAGTCAAATTTAGTTTTTGTGGTATGTTGTTTAGCAATTCCTCGAATGTCATCCACAAAATAGGAAAGTACGAGAATATCTGGTTTTTGTGGGTGAGACACAAGAGCTTGATATTGATCTGAGGTACTCCAACCAATTTGGGCTAAATTTAATACCAACCAACGTTGATTTAGCTTTGCTTCCAAACGGTTTGAGAAGCGATCTTGGTAGTTACGAATGCCCTGGCCAGCAACAAAAGAATCTCCGACGACAAAAATTAATTTTTTTTCTTTAAGCGTTTGTTCTGAATAATTATTATCACGATAACCCAATTGGTTAATGGGCAACCAGTATTCTTCAAACCAACGTTTGTTTGCTAACGTAAAGCTAAAACTGTCTGATTGGATAATAAAAGTATAAAAGGAAAATTCAAGGACAATTAATAAAAATATGAGTGTATACAAAGTGGTAAAAATATTTATTGTATAATTTCTAACCTTAGAATTAGCTTTCCAAATTTTTTTGAAGAAAATGACTGTTAATACCAGTAAACTAGTCAGTACAAAAATGAGTCCAAGTAAGAGAATACTGTAGTCCACAGTTAGTTTCCTTCAAAATTTAATAAGATGGCATGGTACTACTTGGGTGCCGTTGTCATTTGCGTTGTTGTGCTCTGCTGAGGGAGTGTTGCACTTGGCATCATACCGGTTGTCACAGTTTTGGGCATAGGTGATGTTTGAATTCCTATGTCTTTAGAATCAGAGGAAATTTCAGCTTTTATCGGATTAGAAGGTGGGTCATTACCCAAACCTAAAATAATCGGTAAACCTTCTTTGCCGGAACCCACCACCACCACTTTTGAGTTGGGGGAAGCGGCTAACTCTAAGGTCGCTTGTATTCCTTGCCAAGTGAGCAATTTATCGTCTAATGTTTCTGCAATTTTTGCTTGGTAGTCTCTTATTCCTTGTGCTTCAATAAGTTTTCTTTTGGCTTCTTCCTTGGCCCGTTTTAAAATAAAGTAATAGGTTTGCTCACGTTGCTCTTCAACTAATTTAGCTTCAATTGCGTCAGCTACATCTGTTGGCAAAATAACGGCTCTAATAATCACATCATTAATTTTAACAAATTTTTGTCCCAACTCATCTAATGCGGTAATAATAATTTCGGTTAAAATATTTTCTTTATTAATGTAAATATCTTCTGGTTTATAGTGACCAATTTGTTTACGTAAAACAGATTCAACTTCAGGGATAATAATGGTATTTACATAATCAGGACCAACTTGCTGATGTAATACTCCAATCATTTCATATTCAGGACGAAACCGAACAGCTAAACTCAAATGAATGGGGAGTCCAAGGTTGGTCAAAACATCAAATTCATGTAAAATTGTTTGAATGCGAGCATTATAAATATACATAATATCCCAAGGAGGAACAATATAAAACCCTTCAGGATAGACATAATCAGTAATTGTACCCACAGTTAAACGTTTGTATAAAACACCAGCTTCCCCTGAGTGGATTGATATAAAAACAAATCGCCAGAAATAGGCAGCTACAAGTAAGGTAACCAAAACGAGGATAATGAGGTAAGGTATCTTTTGGCGAATCCAGTGACGAATATTTCCAGGTGCTTCTTTAGCAATAGCTTTAGCTTTTTCTGCCGCCTGTGCAGCTTGCTGTTTTAACTGTTCTGACATAACTGACCGACTTAACACCTAACAAAGGTATTTTCAATGTGGTTGAGTATCAAGGCTATTGTGAACTTCCATGAACTAAAATGATTTTCATCAATACAACAGCATTGCTTACCAGTATAATAATGTTTGCTATTTTTACGCAAGTAGTGAATCTATAAAAAACTGCTTTAATATTAAAATGATACTCACAAGGTACTGGTTGATTTTAGCATAATATTGAATTCCCGCTTTCGCGGGAACCATCAGTGAAAAAAGTTTAAAATATTTTACTCACAGAAACATTACAACCATTTTATCATGCCCATTTCAAAGTCATGTGCCAAAGATTCATGGTGTGGATAAATTCTCACTTTATAGCTTAAACCACCACACCAATCAGGATTGAAGTTAATCGCATACAAATATTCACCTGTATCCTGTAAGGCGTATTCAGGCTTAAATTTATAAGATAAACGTTCAACATCCATCTCATCTTGACTCCATTGAGCGTAAATTGCAGGATGATACACTTTGCGAGATAATAATAACTCAACTGTAACATCTTGTGGCTCTAATCCACCCAACTGCACGGCGACTTGCATGGCCACCGGTTGACCATATTGTAACTGTGCGGGTGGTGTAATAAAGGAACGAACTTGGACTTCGCGCCAAGCTGAGTCCACTTTAGTTTTCCAATTAGCTAATATACCTGCTTTGGCATATTCATCTGAACGTAATTTTCTACCTTGACGAGCAGCAGGTAGATAGAAGTTATCTACATACTCGTTAACCATTCTATTCATATTAAAATTAGGTAGCACTGTCATCATAGAATGTTTAGCAGTCTTTACCCAACCACTCGAAAAACCTTGTTCTGCCAATCCCTTATAATAAAGTGGGACTACCTCATCTTGAAGTAATTCATACAAAGTACGTGCATCTTCATTATCACGCCATTCAGGGTTTTCATTAGGAGAAGGCTTAATACCCCAGCCATTGTCACTATCATAGGATTCAGCCCACCAACCGTCTAATACGCTGAGATTAATACAAGCATTTACCGCAGCCTTCATACCAGATGTACCGCTGGCTTCTAATGGATAAATTGGATTATTTAACCAAACATCGACCCCGGATACCAACCGTCGGCTTAAACCTAAATCGTAACCCTGGACAACAAGTACTTTACCCACAAATTCAGGACGATTACCAATTTCATGAATCTCGCGTAATAACGCTTGGCCTGGTTCGTCGGCAGGGTGAGCTTTACCAGCAAATAAGAAAACAACTGGTTGTCCTGTTTTATTAATAATTGAGCTGAGCCAATTGGTATCCTTAAACAACAGAGTGCCGCGTTTATAAGTCGCAAACCGTCTGGCAAAACCAATCGTTAAAATGTTAGGGTTTTCAGGGTTAATAAGCTTTAGCATACGCTCAATATGAGCTTCGCTGACTTGATTACGCAAATGTTGATCAACTAAAGTATTGCGTACAACGCGCAACATTCGCTTTTTAATGGTTTGCTTAGTTTGCCAAAAAACGTCATCTGGAATTTTTTTCACACCTAGCCAGAATTCAGGATCACACTGACTGTGGCGCCACTCTTTACCCAAGTATTCATCAAACACATCGTTCCATTCCAATGCCAAAAAGGTAGGCACATGCACCCCATTGGTCACATAACTCATTGGATTTTCGTGAGGTTCAATTTGAGGCCAGAATGGGGAACAAATTTCCGAGGATACATCACCATGAATACGACTAACACCATTCATATGACGAGTGACATTGATGGCCAAACTGGTCATATTGAAGTCGTGATCTCCGTGCGTGGCTTTTCCTAAAGCCAAAAATTCTTCCACAGAAATACCCAATTTTTCAGGAAATGCCCCAAGATGGTCCATCAATAAATCATGGGGGAACTTGTCATGTCCTGCGGGTACAGGCGTATGCGTCGTAAAAATGGTATTGGAGGCGACTGCTTCAATCGCTTGATTTAACGGTTCATTTTTTTCTCGATGTTCACGTAATCTTTCCAATAATAAAAATGCTGCATGGCCTTCATTAATGTGCCACACTGTTGGAAGTAATTTCAGCTTCCTTAGCATTCTGACGCCGCCAATCCCCAAAATAATTTCTTGCTTAATCCGAGTATCTTGGCCTCCGCCATACAATTGATGAGTAATTTCTGCATCTTCGGCAGAATTTTGAGATACCTTGGTATCTAACAGGTAAAGAGAGATATGCCCAATTTGAACTTTCCAAACTTTAATCAATACATTGCGCCCACTCATTTTAATTGAAACTTGGATTTCTTCCCCTAATTCATCAACAACAGGTTCAATGGGCAAATGGTTTGGATCAGAAACACTACCAGTCACAATTTGATTACCAGAAGCATCAACCAATTGTGCAAAGTAACCACGATGATAATACAGGCCAACGGCAATAAAAGGTAAACGCAAATCACTTGCGGCTTTACAGTGATCCCCTGCTAAAATACCTAAACCACCAGAATAGGTAGGTAAACTTTCATGGAAACCATATTCAGCACAAAAATAAACAATTAAATCATTTGCTTCAAATTTTTTTCCACCATCGCGACGCTGTTGATCTGAACAATAGGCATCATACCTGACTAAAACTCGTTCATATTTTTTGAGATATTCTGAATTGCTTGCAGCCTCATCTAACTGACGTTGTGAAATATTTCTTAAAAACAGCTTAGGGTTATGTCCTGTTCGTATCCACAAAGATTTGTCAAGATTTTCAAACAGCATACGTGTCAGTGGATCCCAACTGTACCAAAGATCATTAGCAAGTTCTTCCAAACGACGTAATTTTTCAGGTAAACTAGGGACTATTTCTATATCAAATTCTTGGACCGACATATTAATTTCCATTGGTTAAACACAATGTTTATTCTAATGCGTTTAGTGTTTAGAATTCAGTTGTTAAGCTTGCAAAGTAAGATAATGACAAGCCATCATGATGTGTGCCTACCTGATATGAAAAGGCATAGCATCCATGATCTAACTTTACATTGTATCATTATTGTTATCTATTAGATAACCGAACGATGTCATCCAGTGCCTTGTGAGGGTCTTCAGCATCAACAATACCGCGTATAACGCTAATTAGAGCATCCATTTGAGATTTTCGTACCAGGCTACCAACTGTGTAAGCAGGTAGTTTGCCTTTGATGCGGGCGGATTGTTCAGGGTGGAGTCAAGGTTTCTGGCATTGGCGGCTAAAGGTGATATTGAATAAGGCTTGAAATTGTTGGATAAGTTGGATATGGCATTGTCAAGTTGATGAAGTGTCAAATCCAGAAAACCCTTCCACTCGTTTAAATGAAAGGGTTTCCAGTTAGTTATGTTTTACGCATTTTGCGCATTTTATAGACTGCGATGAGCATCATGCCTAAAACGGTAATTGCTAAGGCGATATCACTTTCCATGCTTCCAGGAACAGGGGTGGGTGCAACAGGGGCAACTGTAGTAGGGGTTGACCCGCTACTACAGCCTGTAGGTCCGCATGGTTGACAATCAATATTAGTTATCCCGCCATTGCTTGCGCAGTAGTAAGAGGTCACAGCATTTGCAACATTGCTGCTTGCATCACCTTTGACAAAGCTCACAGTATTAGTTGCACTTGAACCACTGATGAAATTACCATTGACGCTAAAGACTGTAGTACAACCACTATGACCAAGATTCACCGTTCGTGGTGCAGTAATTGGCCCCATAATCAGGTTATTAAAGGTCACTGGTGTCGTACTACAATCACCTAATATTTTAATATCAGCATCACCTGTTAGCTTTATCGTACTTGTACCCGCATTTAATGCGGGTAAGTTTGCCCATTCTAGTGGTGTCAGGTTTGAAGAAAGCGTAAGAGTGTAACTACCTGCATTTAGGGTGTTTCCAACGTCTATAAAAATAGCTTTTAGAGCAGTCGACCCATCTAATGTGGCATCAATTTACAAAAAAGACAAATCCACCTTATCAGTAGCATCTGGAGGCGTGCTATTGCAACCGAACCAACCAATTGTACTCCAGTTACCTGCGGATGTATTTCTACACATAATGTAGCTCCTTTTTTGTAAATTACAGATTTATTGAAGGACGAAATTCCACTTTTGCGCATTAGTTCCATTACAATCATACAATTGAATGTTAGTTCCATTTGCCGTTTTAGCATCGAATACATCTAGGCACTTTCTGGAATCTAACGCGCTATAAAATGTTGAACTATTTTGCGTCCATTTTTGTGAATTGGTTCCATTACAATCATACAATTGAATGTTAGTTCCATTTGCCGTTTTAGCATCAGATACATCTAGGCATTTTCTAGAATCTAAGGCACTGTATAATGTAGAACCATTCCATATCCACTTTTGTGCATTGGTTCCATTACAATCATAGAGTTGGATATTCGTTCCATTTGCCGTTTTAGCATCAGATACATCTAGGCATTTTTGCGTATCTAAAGCACTTTGCAACGTCACTTTTTCCATGAAATTGTATTGGATAATACTCTGAGTGGTTTCTTCATTGATGAAGTCGATAAAAATAATGTTTGGTTTGCTTTTTCCATTTTGCGCAATTTGTGCAAACAAAACACCGGGTAATCTTGAATTAGCTATGCTCGCCAAGCCCTCAATGGAGCAGTAAGTGCTACTAAGAGTTCCTGCTATGCTACATCCTGCCTTTGCCGTAAGCGTCCATGAGAGTAAGAACAAGTAATCTTTATTAAGACCTGCATAATTCTCCCATTTATTGATCTGATCCTTGCTCATTTTGTTGTAGTTATCAGTATCAGCGTAAGAATCACACACCGTCAGGTTCATACCTTGGTATGAGCAAACTCCATTTACAAAACCATCACGATAACGAAAACGTCCATTTGCAGTATTAAGATAGTCATTATAATTAAACACTGCAATCATTTTTCCTCTAGCATCGCCTAAAGAGATATGAGCTAAGTTGATTTCATTGCTACCATTGGTATATAGATACTTTTGATACTTTGAAGATAAAAGATCATTTATTCTTTTCTTAATGTCAGCTTCATCACCTCGATCAGAACGAATATGCCCGAAATTCAGAATAAGGGTTTCTTTATTGTGTGCCTGTAAAAAAGAGACGGCTTGACTAAGAATACTGTCCAAATTTTGACCGTTGCATCCGACTCCTTTCTCTTCCATAACTTTAATATCAATATCAGTACGGTGGTAAGTAACTAACTCTCCATGATCATAATCAACCCGAATATCAAAGTATCGAGAACCTGCTAATAACTGCCCGCCCATATCCAAAGATTGAGTTTTTACGAGTCCTGATGCTGCTGGTAGTAATTTAGTGCAATGATTAGTTTCTGACATACCCGCGTCATGACTGCCAGGCATCATTAAATTATTTATTTTTTTTCTACCATCAATAAAACTCATCCAATTTGCTGCATCGACAAGTACATCAATTGTATGTACATTGTTACCACCGCGTTGAAATAAGAACTCAACTTTTTTACCACGACTATCAATGCCTTGACAACGCACTTCCTTACCATCCGTCTTTTTACAGTTTTTTCCACCAAACCACCAATTGTTAGAGGCTCCTGCATGCCCTTGTGCTATAGCAATGTTGGAAAATTTATAAGGAGGATTTGAATAACCCAAAGCATCTGCGCGGAAATCAAGTGATAATGTTCCAATAAATGCGAAATTTAACTTTCCTGGAGCATGACCAAATGTATTTTGATTATCAGAAATTCTTTGTTTAAACCAATTAGCCGTTTCATCTGAGCCTTTACGACCCACTTGAAAACTAAATGCACCATCATCCAAAGTTACACTTAAACCGTTGTAAATTTTGTTTTTCGGGTCTTGACCATTGGTCACAAAAAATTCATTAACAGTAAAATGACCGCCTGTAATTAATTGTCCTGAAATTATAGATTTAAATGATACTTCATTATCATGGTAGCTCATGCCATAACTGTTACCTATATAGCTAAGGCTAAGTAACAAAATTAGAGAGGTATTTGAAAATTTAGCAAACATATTTACTGACTTCCTTATAGTTTACATATATATGAGAATCACATAGCCCGCGTAGGGTGTATAAGCGAAGCGTCATACACCTTTTGGCATCAAGGTGCATGGGGCCGCTTTTGCACCCTACGGTAAAAATCGTTATTATTTCACCACCTTAGCGCACTTTCAAAGCAATTCAACGACAACGTGGACACAGTATAGGGTAGTCAAAATAAAATGTGTATCACCCTTTTGGGTGATATGTTTTTTATGGAGAATGTGTCATAATAAAATATTTTATAAAAATTTATTAATTTTGTTGGTTATACTTTGCACATTCTCTTATGAATGCATATACGCTACCATATAATATATGGCGAATATTGTAATGGATACTAGCGTCTTGATTAGTGCATTAATTAGAAAACAAGGTGCAAGTCGACAGGTGCTAAGGCTCGTATTACAACGAGCGCATACGGCATTAATGAGTAACAGTTTGTTTTCTGAATATCAAGATGTAAGCCAAAGAATAGACATTGTTGAACGTTCTCCATTAACAATTTCAGAAACTCAAGCTTTGCTCAATGCATTGTATAGTGTTTGTGAGTGGACACTGATTTATTATTTATGGCGACCTAGTTTGATTGATGAAGGGGATAATTTTTTAATTGAACTGGCTTTAGCAGGTAATGCAAATTACATTATTACCCACAATTTGAAAGAGTTACATCATGCGGAGGTAAAATTTCCCAGTATTCAAATTGTATCCCCAGAGATATTTTTAAAAGGACAATGAAATGGCAACGTTAACGATTCGTTTACCCGATGATAAGCATCAAAGATTGAAAGCATTAGCCCAACACCGGCATATCAGTTTAAATAAACTATTTGAAGAATTCACGACACAGGCACTAACCGAGTTTGATAGTGAGTCACGGTTTCGGGTATTAGCAGCTAAAGATGATATAGAATAAGGTTTGAAATTGCTAGATAAGTTGGATATGGCATTGTCAAATTGAATTTAACATCATGAATAAAACTGATTTAGAAAAATTAACTCAAATAAGGCTTGCAGAAGCTAAAATATTGTTATCATCTGGACATTATCACGGTGCTTACTATTTAACAGGATATGTCATTGAATGTGCTTTAAAAGCCTGTGTTGCAAAGCAAGTTCAACAATATGACTTTCCAAATAAACAACTTGCTAATGCCAGTCACTCTCACAGACTGTCAGAACTACTTAATGTTGCTGGACTTAAACCAGATTTATTACAAAAAGAGCAAGAAGATATTGATTTTAGTTTTAATTGGACAATTATAAAAGATTGGTCTGAAACTTCACGTTATGAAAGTCATATAGAACAAGCGCAAGCAGTTGATATGTTTAATGCAGTTGCAGATGAAAAATCAGGAGTATTGGCATGGCTAAAAACTTACTGGTAACAGATACGCTATCAGAACAAATGATTAAAGCAGGTGCTAAATTACTTGAACGACTTGATGCTGAAAAAGCAGAAGTCAAGACAGCTTGTTGGTTATTTCTCGTAGAAGAAAAAATATGGCGACTGCTCATTGCATCACCACTTGTAAGTGCTGAAGGTCCTAGAAAATTCTATCAACGTATTATGCAAGCGAATCAACATGCAGACAGCAAAGAAGAAGTTGTATCTTTAAATGATGTCAGTGCAACACCCACTGAACATCAAATCGCACAGGTACTCCATTCTGTAAAAAGTCAAGGCATTCGGCTATATAGAACCACAATTCAAGGTCATTTTATTGATGATTCATATATTTATAGAGCTTAAAGCCCATGTTGCAATTTTTGTTTGGTGAGGGTGCAGATTACAAATCTCCACTCGCATTTTTTTCTGTAAAAGATAAGGAAAAATAACAACCTTTACCTTCTATCGAACGAAAATCAACACGACATTCCATTAAATCAGCAAATTGATTCACAATTGATAAGCCTAATCCCACCCCTTTTTTATGATGATGTGATGAGGTATCACTGCGATAAAAAGGCTGAAATAAGTGAATCTGTTCAGCGTCAGGAATGCCTAAACCGTTATCCCATATCTCAAGACGTAAGCCACATTGTTGTCTCCGTATTCCTACTACAATTTTTCCTGCTCGACCCATGTGTTTAATGGCATTCATCACTAAATTCCCCACCATGCGTTCTAAATGATTGGGATCAATGAACAATTTCTGTGCAGTCGATACACAACGTAATTGAATACCTTTTTCTTTTGCCAAATCCACGTATTGTTTTTCAAGCCGATAGAATAAATCATCTATATATAACCATTGTGGACTCATTTGTATTTTTCCTGCATCAAATTTAGCAACATCTAATAGCGGCTCAAGTAAATTCGATAAACTTTGATTAGCTTGCTGAATTTTTTCTAATATAGCTTGCTGCTGCGGTTGATGCACAGATGATTTGAGAAATCGGCTAAATAAATTAATAGCATCAATGGGTTGGCGTAGATCATGACTTGATATTGCGAGTAAACGAGATTTCTCTTGACTCATGATTTCCACTTGTTGCTTTTCTATTAATAAGGCTTCTAAGAGTAATTTATTTTCCTCCAATTGCAGCAAATTTCTCAAATACACTTGATGTAATTCCGCACCAAACAAATACACTGAAAAACCTAAAATCACCGCACCAATGCCAATGGCAATAAATAACTCATCTCCAATGTGATAACATTCAAATACTATCGGTAAAATACAAAACAACAATCCTGTATTCGTCGCTGCAGGATGCAAAGGCGTGGAAACAATGTACACAAATAGTGCAGCAGACGTGATGATATTTAAGAAAATCACCGTGTGTAAATTCTCTGGATTAATGAATAACGCCCAGGTTAATCCCCAACCTAAGCCTGAAAATGCATTGAGTGGCACTTCAATCCACCATTCCCAAATGGATTTAATTGACTCAAAATTGTGATGATAGTGATAGTATAAAATTATCCAAATCAGACACATAGTCAGTTGCATTACTAACCATAATTGGATGTAGAGTGGACGTGTTATTGTGTATTTTTGTAGATAGAAATAGAGCAACAAAGTTGTCATGCAAGTGATGGCTGCTGACGCTAAATAACCACCGATAGCTATTTTCATTTGAGCGTTTAATAGTGTATCTGCACTTAGTTTTATCACTAATAATATCCTAATAAGCCCGTTTGACGTGCAATATTGATGGCTTCTATGCGATTGGTGACATTAAGCGTGTGATAAATAGCTGCAATATGGCTTTTTACAGTGTTATCACTTAATCGCAATTCTCGTGCAATGCTTTTAGCACTTTTACCTTGTGCCATGAGTTTTAAAATTTCCTGTTGACGACAGGTCAAATCAAGTCCATGATCAAAATTTTCGCATTGCCATGCTTGCAGAGGAAAATATTTTTCTCCTTGACTGACGACGAGTAGTGCTTGTCTAATTTCATCTATTGTTGCAGTTTTGCATAAATAGCCTTTTGCGCCTAATTGAAAAGCCGTTTCTATATGCTTTTGTTCACATGAACTGGATAGCATACAAATAGCAAGATTAGGATGTTGTTTTACAATGAATGCTAGTTCATGTTCCCAAATTCGTTCTGATGGCATGAAAATATCAAGTAATGCTAAATTAAATGAATGAGCATTTAGGGTCTGTTCAACTTCTTTCCAAGAAGCGTTACATTGAAGATGACTGTGAGGAAAGATTTCTTTAATGATAAGCACTAAACCTTGTCGTAATAAAGTGTGATCGTCTGCAAGTAATATTCTCATAAATAAAAATTTAGCTCGTTACCAAACTCAGAGGCTGTAAAAGGACTTCGATTTTGGCACTTTCAACAACGTAAAATCAATAAGTTACGAACCCTAAAGGGGTAATTTGGGTAGTTATTTTATAGCTTCAGAGTGTGGGAAAGAACAAATTCATATATGATTAAATTTATTTTATTATATTTTACTATTACTTTTTTTGGCTTAGGATTGTCAATACTCGGTGTAACGAACGGACTAGAACAGCAACTAAGTTTATCACTTGCTCAATTAAGCGGTGCTATTATCCATCTATTTGATAATTATATTACTTTAAATCAAGCTGTTTTACGTCACGGGACAAGTGGTTTTGCATTAGAAATAACAACAGCATGTAATGCCTTAAATTTGAGTTGGTTCTCAATCGTTGCTTTTGGTGTTATACCAACCCATTGGAAAATGCGTGTTTTAGGGGCTTTTGCTATCTTATTTATCGTCCAGACTGCGAATATAGCACGTATTATTACATTATTTTATTTAGGTGAGATGATTTCTACTGAAACGTTCACTTTCATTCATGAACAGCTTTTTGTATTAGTTTTTCATTTACTCGTGATTATTTTATTTTTTATATGGTTACAATGGTTATTCCTACATAAGATGTTGCATTATGATGACGTTAAATAACTATTTACTAAAATCTACATTATGGACGGTGTGTTTCTTTGTATTATGGTGGAATGTGACACCTATCCTCATGCCTTTTGCTGCATCAATCGTATCGCCTATGTTAAATCATAGTTTTAATTCACATTATGGTGCGCAAATTGAGATGGATGGCTCAGAATGGATTTTAGCAACAACGCTTTATTTAAATAGACCGCAAGACGGTAGACTAAAAGCGTGGTATGCAAAAATTGGGAATTTAACTCAATACACAATGGGTTTGCCTTTGTTGTTGGGTTTTTTTGTTGCGGTCAAAGGTTTTCGCTACAAGCATTTATTGATAGCGACATTTATTTTAAGTGGCGGGATAATCTTTATGATGTGGACTAAAGCTTCTTTATTTATATGGTATTTATTAGTAGATAACAGCGTAGAATATATTGAAACTTATCCAGGCTACTATCAACAAGTAAAAAGTTATCCTGCTGAGGTTTATGATTTTTTTGTCATTATCCATGCCACTTTAGTTTATATTTTTATTTTTTTCCTCCCCATTTTACTGGCTTATTGGTTTAATAGGGATTTTTACCATCGTTTACTGACAAAAAAATAAAATTGGTGATGTACTCGTGTTCCCTCGTCACCACGGTAGATGCCGACATGAAAAGCTATTTTGATAGCATTCCATATGAGCTATTGATGGAACAATGTATCAGTGACGATAAACTGCTCAATTTAATTCATTTATTCCTTCAACAAGAAGCTACCCATGACAGGTTTTCGTGACACAAACCGAGGATAACATTTTCAGTTGTTTCAAGAATGAGTGAAGCGATTTCCCGAAACAACTAAAAACTCCTTTACCTAAAAATGCGGGACTCCGTCAAACTACATAGTAGTGATGGATAGTCTTGAACGGTGGACACCGACCAATGGAATGCCACAAGGTGCGGTCTTAAGCCTTTTACTGGCAAATATTTATTTGCTTGCTATCCATTGGATAAAGTGGTGACAGAACAGATGATTTTGTTATCTTGTGTCATAATCAAAACAATGTAGATAAAAACATTAGAGCAAGTCATACTTTAACCACAGCACTTTTTATAACTAAACACAAGGATAGATTGAAATGCACTTGGAAGCAGGAATTTAATAACTTACCCAATTTTTCAACCAGACCTGGCAAGTTTTCAAAACCTGCCAGGTCTGGTTTCTGGTTTTATTTAGTTCCTGTTCCTCAATACCTTCACCAATTTCTTTGATGAATAATGTAACTATTTGATTTTACTAAAAAGTACTATTTTGGCAGTTTGCATAAAAATCAACAAGTTAGCATATTGTGGCGAAGGTATTGGTTCCTTACAACCATTTTATCATGCCCATTTCAAAGTCATGTGCCAAAGATTCATGGTATGGATAAATTCTCACTTTATAGCTTAAACCACCACACCAATCAGGATTGAAGTTAATCGCATACAAATATTCACCTGTATCCTGTAAGGCGTATTCAGG